>CANGMW010000020.1 GCA_947454695.1 Comamonadaceae bacterium
GGACCTCGTCGAGCTTGAACGGTTTGATGATGGCCGTTACGAGTTTCATAGGATCTCCTAATTGAGGGGACGGAATCAGAATGCGTATTTCACGCCGACCAAGGCACCGTTTTTGGCGATGTATTTGCCGTCACCTGAAGGCGCGCCCTGATTCACATAGAAATCTTTATCAGCGTTGGTAGCCACATAAGCAGCCGACACCGTCAGGCCATCACCCAGGTCTTTGACCAGCGTGAGTGACAAGTCGGTGTAGTTGGCCACATCACCCGCTTGGTTCGGGATGGTCTGACGGCCGATGTGCGGGGTCAGCGCGTAGCCGTTACCCATGTCAAACGTGGCGCTCAGGTCCAGGTAACGGCTGCCGTTACTGTTGATGTTGCCCAGGAAGTCGCCCAGGCTCTGGCTGTATTTCAAAGTAGCAACACCGTAGGTGAGTGCGCCGTAGAACTCTTTGGTGGTGGCATTGCTGTACAAACCAGCGCCTTGTGTGCCGTCGGCACCGGAGTTATTACCCGGGTACATATAGGTGATGTAGCCCACGTCATAAGCCAGACCCGGCTGCAGTTCGCCTTTGTAGCCACCGTAAATGTCCAGCTCGTAGGTGCCGTCCGAAGCGCCATTGACTTGCTTAACCCAGCTCACATTGGAAGCCCAGGTACCGATATAGAAGCCGCTGGCGTGGGCGTAATCCACACCACCTTGCACGGCGCCGCCGTAGTTGGTTTGGGTCACACCGCGGAAACGGTAATCGCTCACCGCGCCGATGTTGTAGGACAGCGTGCTTTCCGGGGCTTTTTCCTCGGCAAACACGGCGGTGCTGGCAGCCAGCACGAGAAGGGCGATTGCGGATTTGGAAGTCAATTTCATAGATTTCTCCATTGGTCAAGTTAAATAACAATGACAATTAAGCAGGGATCGTGCCAACTGCCGTTAACCCTTTCCTACAAAGTCGCGCCGGAACAGGACGTTATTTGAAGGCTAGGTACTGTATAAATACCCATATTGCACCGATAGAGTGCGTTTTGGTGCGCCGTGCGCTGTATGAATGCACCGTTCTGGAGGGAATCCCATGAGTCTGTCTTTGGTGCAAAGCCGCTCCCTGCTGGGGCTGGAGGCCACCGCGGTCACCGTGGAGGTGCATCTGGCCAATGGCTTGCCCAGTTTCACGCTGGTTGGGCTGGCCGATGTGGAAGTCAAAGAAGCCCGCGAACGGGTGCGATGCGCCATTCAAAACGCCGGCCTGGAGTTTCCCAATAACAAGCGCATCACCGTCAACTTGGCGCCTGCGGACCTGCCCAAGGACTCCGGCCGTTTCGACTTGCCCATTGCGCTGGGCATTTTGGCGGCCAGCGGTCAGATTGATTCGGCACGTCTGAAGGACTACGAGTTTGCCGGTGAGCTGTCACTTTCAGGCGAATTGCGCCCGGTACGCGGCGCCTTGGCCATGGCACTGGCCTTGCACCAAAAGCAAGTGCGTACCCACTTGGTCCTTCCGTCGCCCTGCGCCCAGGAGGCCGCTTTGGTGCCGGACGCCTCGGTCTACGGCGCCCGCCACCTGCTGGATGTGGTGCAGCAATTTGTCCCGGGTCAGGCCTCGCTCGAGCCAGGCGAAGGCTGGCAGCGACTGAGCGCTACCCCGCCAGCTACATCGAGCGACCCGGCCGATCTGGCCGATGTGAAAGGCCAGGCCGGCCCCAAACGTGCGCTGGAAATCGCCGCCGCCGGCGGTCACAGTGTGTTGCTGTGCGGCCCGCCGGGAAGCGGCAAGTCCATGCTGGCGCAGCGCTTTGCAGCCCTCTTGCCGCCCATGACCACCCAAGAGGCTTTGCAAAGTGCGGCCATTGCCAGCCTGAGCGGGCGTTTTACCCTGGCCCGCTGGGGTGTGCGCCCGACCTGCAGCCCGCACCACAGCGCCAGTGCGGTGGCCTTGGTAGGCGGCGGCTCGCCACCGCGCCCGGGCGAAATTTCGCTGGCGCACCACGGCGTCCTGTTTCTGGATGAACTGCCGGAATTTCCGCGCGCGGCGCTGGAAGCTTTGCGCGAGCCGCTGGAGACCGGGCACATCACCATTGCCCGCGCTGCGCTGCGTGCGGAGTTTCCTGCCAACTTTCAGCTCATCGCAGCGATGAACCCCTGCCCCTGTGGCTACTTGGGGGCATCGCATAAAAACTGCCGCTGCAGCCCCGATCAAGTAGCGCGCTACCAGGCGCGCTTGAGCGGCCCGTTAATAGACCGGATTGATTTACATGTGAGCGTAGCCGCGCTGCCCGCCAATGAGTTACTACAAGCGCCTGCGGGCGAGTCCACCGGTGCCATCAAAGCCCGCTGCCTGGCCGGGCGCGAACGTGCGCTGGCACGCCAAGGCCGGACCAACCAAGCACTGAGCGGTCAAGACATTGACACGCACACCCACCTGGATGCATCAGCCCAGCAATTTTTGAACGCTGCAGCTACTCGCTTGGGCTGGTCAGCGCGCGGCACGCACCGCACCCTCAAGGTGGCGCGCACGATTGCCGATTTGGCAGGCGCCACGCAGATCCAGACCCCGCACGTGGCAGAAGCCTTGCAATACCGCCAGCCCAGCACGCTGGGGCGTTGATCGTGCTCTTTGCGCCATGCGCTTGTTCAGCGGCGCATCATGGCGCGTGTGCTCTGTGCTCTGTGCTCTGTGCTCTGTGCCGATGACGATTGCCTTGCCTTGCCCTGCCCTGCCATGGGCATACGTGGGTTCGTTGCCTTGACTCAGCAACAACTCAGCCAAAAGCGCGGTTCTGCGCCAGCGCGCCCAGCCGCTGTGTGATGGCAAAAAACTCCGCCACCGTGTCGTCAATGATTTGCTGCGCCGACTTCACCGAGTCAATCAAGCCCGCGCTTTGGCCGGCCAGGGCGGGGGCGGCTTCCATGTTGCCGCCAAAATACAAGTCCAGAATGCCCGAGAGTGCATCCGGGCCCATCAGCCCGTCGTCAAAAATCTGTTGCGTGCGTTGCGACTTCAAGCTGCGAATGCACGGCGTGGATTTTTTGTTCAGCATCCAGGTGCCGGTTTCCTTGGCTTGCACAATCGCCTGCTTGAAGTTGTCGTGCACCGGGCTCTCGCTGCAGCTCACAAAGCGCGTGCCCATCTGAATCGCTTCGGCGCCCAAAGCAAATGCCGCCGCCATGCCGCGGCCATCGCAAATGCCCCCGGCTGCCACCAAAGGCACATCCACCTGCGCGCGAATCGCTTGCAGCAAAACCAGGGTGGAGACTTCTTCCGGATTTTTAAAGCCCCCGCCCTCTGCACCTTCGACCACCAAGCCGTCAATGCCGGCCTCCACACACTTGAGGGCTGCGTCCACCGTGGGCACCGCGTGGTAGACGGTGATGCCCGCATCTTTGAGCGGCTGGATGAACTTGGCCGGGCTGCCCGCCGAGGTGGTGACGAACTTCACGCCGGAGTTGCAAACAAATTTGAGCATCGCGTCATCGCGCAGAAAACGGATAGGCAGGTTCACGCCAAAGGGCAAGTCCAGCGCGCGCATCTTGGTGATTTCGGCCTGGCAGTTGGCCGTCTCGCCCGAAGAGGTTTCGATGATGCCCAAGCCCCCGGCGCGGGAGACCGCACTGGCCAACGGCGTGCGCGCGATCCAGCCCATGGGGGCCTGAATGATGGGGTATTTGGCGCCGGTATGGGCAAGAACACGGTTCATGGCTGGGCCTTAAGGTTGAGGACCGCGCCATATTGCCAGCGGCGCCACACCAAAGCTGTCGCCGGTGTTACGGGCTGCCGGTAGCGGCTTGCATGCGCGCCTCGCGTCCCCGCAAGGCATAAGAAAAATAAGCGCCGATCAACCACATGACCGCACCACCCAGCAGCATCACCATCGCGGAGCCAATGCGTTCCAACAAGGCGGCCGCCACCAGCACGCCCACCGATTGCCCCATGAACAAGGCCAGGGCAAACATAGACACGCCAGTGCCGCGCGCCGATGCGGCCATTTGCGTGGCGTTGGTTTGCATGGTGTTGTGAAACATGAAGAAGCCAAAGCCGGCCATCCAGCTGGCGGGGATCGCCAGCCACCACCACGGCGTCCAGGCCAGCACCAGCACCGAAGCGGCCAGCACGCTCACGCCCGTCAAGGCCAGACCGCGCTCGCCCAGTCGGGGAATCAAGCGGCGCGCCACCGCCATGTACAACATGCCGCCCAAACCAAACAGCGCCACAATCGCACCCGACGCCGACAGGGACAGCCCGAGTTCCCGGTGCAGGTGCGATGCCCAGATGGCCAGCACGCCAAAGCCGCTGGCGCCTTCAATGAAGGCCACGCCGATCACCACCCGCGACCACGGCCCGGTGAGGATGCGCCAAGCCTGCGCCACAAAACCGGGACGCGGCAATGCATCGTGGTGCGCGGGCGTGGCGGGCATGGCCGCTTGCCGGCGCCAGTCCTGCCACAGCAAGGTGCCCACGCCGCCAAACAACAAGGCCATGAAACCAAACGCCCAACGCCAGCCCAGCGTATCGGTGAACACACCGCCGAGCAGTTGACCGCCCACGATGCCCAAGGTCGTACCCAGGCCCACCCGCGCCAGGGTTTCTTGCCGCAGCTCGTAGCGCACGGTGTCACCAATCCAGGCCAGTGACAAAGGGATGATGGCCGCCGCACCCAAAGCCACCAGCACGCGCGCGATGACCAGCACGTTCAAGCTGTCGGCAAAGGCCGACAACAGGCAACCCACGCTGCAAGCCAGCGTGGTGTAGCTCACGACCCGGTATTTGCCCAAGCGATCGCCCAAGGGGCCGTAAAACAATTGCGACAAGCCATAGACCACCGCAAACACCGACACCACTTGCGCCGCATGGGCCAAGGAAACCGCGAACTCGCGCGCCAGCTCGGGCAGCATGGCATCGCAAATGCGCTGAACCGCCATGCTGGCGAACGTCGCCAAGGACAACAACAAGATGGATCGGTGTGTGCTGGCGCTTAAAGGGGGGTGCCCAGTGGTCATGAGGTGTGTCGAAAAAAGGTGGCCGCGGGCAAAAAGATGCAGGACGCAGCGACTGCACAAGGCCATGTCGTTGCGCCAACGAAGTTTTGAATTGTAGGCGGCCCGTGGGTTTGGTGCTGAGCGCAGCACATTGGCACCACGCTCCTGATTCAATAGCAAACAGCATTTGCTCATAAAGGCTTTGCGGCGAGTGCTGGCGCCTTTGCGATAATGCCCCGATGTCCCGCAGCCCCGCCTACTCGCCCCGCTTTGTGCTGAGCTTGTCACTGGCCCAGCTCATCACTTGGGGCAGTGTGTTCTACACCTTTGCGCTGCTGGTGGGGCCGCTGGAGAAAGAACTCGGCATGAGCCGGGCTGAATCTTCTCTGGCATTCAGCCTGGCTTTGTTGACCGAGGGTTTGCTGGCCTGGCCGGTGGGCCGTTGGATCCAGCGCGGTTTTGAACGACGGGTGATGACCATCGGCTCCGTGGTGGTGGGTCTGGGTTTGCTCTGGCACAGCCAGATCCACAGCCCGCTGGCGTTTTACGCGGTGTGGATTTTTCTGGGTGCGGGACTGGCGGCCACCTTGTACTCGCCGGTGTTTGCGGTGGTCACCCAGCGCTTCCCCAACGACTTTCGCCGCGCCATCATCACGATCACGTTTCTGGGTGGCTTGGCCAGCACGGTGTTCATTCCCCTCACCGCCTGGCTGATTGACGCCATGGGCTGGCGCCTCGCGCTGGTGTGCCTGGCTGCACTGCAATTCCTGGTCTGCGTGCCCTTGCATGCACGCACACTGCGCTCGCCCGCCCCCGAGGCGCGACACGCCCATCGCCCGAACGCGCACGCGCCGGTGTCGCCTCGCACGCTTCAGCAACACCTGAAGAGCGCGCCGTTTTTGCTCATTGGTTTGTTCACCGTGGTGATGATGGCCGTCACCGCAGCGCTGCCCGCCCACATGGTGAGCCTGCTGCAAGAAAGCGGGTTAAGTGCGTTCTGGGTGATTCTGGTGCCCGCCAGTATCGGCGTGCTGCAAGTACTGGGACGCGTGTTGCTTTTTCTGTTTGAACACCGCATCGACCTGCACCGCAGCAACCGCTGGATCGCCGCGTTGATTCCTGCGGGCTTGCTGGTCTTGCTCGCCGCGCCTTGGCTGGGCAGCGCTCAAACCGCCGTGGTGCTGGTGTTTGTGGTCTTGTTTGGCATGGGCAACGGCATGCTCACCATCGTGAAGGGCACGGCGATTGCCCAGTATGTGGACCGCGAGCAAGTGGCCGCCCTCAACGGGGCTTTAGGTCTGCCCACGGCCCTGGCCCGCGCTGCAGCGCCTTGGGGCTTAGGCCTTTTGTGGAGCCCAACGGGTGGCTACACCAGTGGCTTGTGGCTGCTGGCCGGCTTGGGCGTGGTGGGCGTGGTGGCACTCACTTTGGCACAACGCCAATCATTGCATCAGGCGCGGTGATGCTGGACTGAAGTTCAGAGCAAGGTGCGCAGGGTGTTGCCTTCGACCCGCACCCGCACACCCACGCCATAAGGCTCAGCCAATTCCAGAAAACGGGTGTTGCCATCGTCCATGCGCACCTGCACCTGATACGCGGTGATTTTTTTCGTTTTCTTTTCCATGTTATTGCCAACAATGCCGCCGCCAATGGCGCCTACGACGGTGGCAATGTCTTTGCCCTGTCCCTGCCCAAACTGATTGCCAACCAGCGCGCCGAGCAGTCCGCCGGCCACAGCACCTGCACCGCCTGTGGCAGCTTCGCGTTCAATCGGCGTGACCGACACGACCGTCGCACAGTTGGGGCACAGCTCGCGGGCCGCTGCCGGTGCGGGGATGGGCTCGCCGGTGTAAGGCGCTGGCGCAGCCACTGCAGCGGGCGCTGCGGCCGGTGCAGATTTGCTCACGGCGCTGTGTGGCTTGTCTGCAGGTTTGCTGACCTTGGCTTCAGCCGCCACCGGTTTTTTGGCGGCGGGTTTGCTGGGCTCGGCGGTCGTTTTGATCGGCGCCACGTCGGCCGCCTTGCTGGCATCGGCTGCTTTGTTCGCATCGGGCTGCGGCGCTGACGCGCTCGCTGCGCCCTGCTGTTGCAGGTTAGCGTCATGCAGCACCTGCTTTTGCGTCTGCACGAAATACAGAGCTGAAGCCAAAGCACCCACCACCACGGCCAGCACCACGATGGCCGCCCATAGTGCGGTGGAGCCGGTTTGTTGGCTGGGGGTGGGAGTCGTCGGGTGGGTCATTTGCTGTCCTAAAAAATTTCAAGTCGTTGGAGTCGATAAAGCTTGGCTAAGTTCCCATCACGCACCGCGTGGTTCAAAACTTGCCAAGCAAGCAGGGCATGCGCTTAGGGTTCAGGCTTGCAGATTGGGGGCCAAAAGGCTTTGGAGAATTGTCTCACTCAAACCGCGCCGGCGCACCTGGTCCTGCAACTGATCGTCACCGATCTTGCCGACATTGAAGTACGTGCTTTGCGGGTGCGCCAGGTAAAAGCCGCTCACGCTGGCCGCCGGCGTCATGGCCAGGCTCTCGGTCAGACCCATGTCGATGTCCTGACATTGCAAGAGTTCGAACATGTCTTTTTTCACGCTGTGGTCCGGGCAGGCCGGGTAGCCGGGGGCGGGACGGATGCCCTGGTATTTTTCGGCGATCAGCGCGTCGGCATCTAACTGTTCCTGCGCGGCATAGCCCCACAAATCGGTGCGCACGCGTTGGTGCAGGCATTCGGCAAAGGCCTCGGCCAAACGGTCGGCCAGGGCCTTGAGCATGATGGCCGAGTAGTCGTCATGGTCATCCAGGAAATACTTTTCCTTTTTGTCCACACCCAAACCCGCTGTGACGGCAAACACGCCCACATAGTCCTTGGCCAAACCTTTTGGCGCCACAAAATCGGCCAGGCAACGGCTGGGGCGCATGACGCCATCGACCCGCTGCTTCTCGGTCTGCTGGCGCAAGCCGTACCAGGTGATCACCGGTTGTTGACGGCTTTCATCGGCATAGAGCTCGATGTCGTCATCGTTCACACTGTTGGCGGGGTACAGGCCCACCACCGCATTGGCCGTGAGCCAGCGTCCTTCAATCAACCGCTTGAGCATGCGCTGGCCGTCGGCATAGACGCGCACCGCCTCGGCGCCCACCACCTCGTCTTTGAGGATGGCGGGAAAAGGCCCGGCCAGATCCCAGGTCTGAAAGAACGGGCCCCAGTCGATGTACTTCGCGAGTTCGCTGAGGTCAAAATTCTTAAAGACACGGCGACCGATGAACTTCGGCTGGGTCGGTACGAAGCCCGTCCAGGCTGCTTGCGTTCGAGCCGCCTCCGTTCCGTTCACCTCCGTTCGGGCTGAGCCTGTCGAAGCCTTGTCTCCTTCAGCAGACGCAGCCTGAACAGAACTTGGCAACCACTTGTTCGCGCGCGCCTTGGCCAGCGGCCACATCGGTGTTTGCTTTTTGTTGGCATGCTGCTCACGCACCCGCGCATAGTCGGCGTTGATCTCGGCGATGTATTTGGCCGCCTGGTCGCTGAGCAGGCCCTGGGCCACGCTCACGCTACGCGACGCATCGGGCACATACACGACCGGGCCTTCGTAATGCGGGGCAATCTTCACCGCAGTGTGGACGCGGCTGGTGGTGGCGCCGCCGATCATGAGCGGGATTTTGCGCAAACGGAAATGCTCGTCCTTTTGCATCTCGCTGGCCACGTACTGCATCTCTTCCAGGCTCGGGGTGATGAGGCCCGACAAACCCACGATGTCGGCACCCTCCACTTTGGCGCGCGCCAGAATTTCATGGCAGGGCACCATCACGCCCATGTTGATGACTTCAAAGTTGTTGCACTGAAGTACCACGGTCACGATGTTCTTGCCGATGTCGTGCACATCGCCTTTGACGGTGGCGATCACGATCTTGCCCTTGGCGCGCACGTCTTCACCCGCAGCTTGCTGCAGCCGCTTTTCTTCCTCGATGTAGGGGATAAGGTGGGCCACGGCCTGCTTCATCACGCGCGCGCTTTTCACCACTTGCGGCAGGAACATCTTGCCCTGCCCGAACAGATCGCCCACGATGTTCATGCCGTCCATGAGCGGGCCTTCGATCACATGCAAAGGCCGCCCGCCCTTGGCGACGATGGCTTCATAGACTTCCTGCGTGTCTTGCGTGATGAACTCGTTGATGCCGTGCACCAGCGCGTGCGAGAGCCGCTGCGCCACCGGCGCTTCGCGCCATTCGTTTTTCTTGCTGTCGTCCTTGGCTGCGCCTTTGGCGGTTTCCGCAATCTCCACCAGCCGCTCGCCGGCATCGGGGCGGCGGTTGAGCACCACGTCTTCCACACGCTCGCGCAGCGTCGGCTCCAGCTCGTCGTACACGCCCACCATACCGGCGTTGACGATGCCCATGTCCATGCCCGCCTGAATCGCGTGGTAGAGGAACACGGTGTGGATGGCCTCGCGCACCGGGTCGTTGCCACGGAAACTGAAGGAGACATTGGACACGCCGCCGCTCACCTTGGCGCCGGGGAGGTGCTGCTTGATCCAGCGCGTGGCTTCGATGAAGTCCACTGCATAGTTGTTGTGCTCTTCGATGCCGGTGGCAATCGCGAAGATGTTGGGGTCAAAGATGATGTCTTCTGCGGGGAAGTCCACCTCGTCCACCAGGATGCGGTAAGCGCGCTCGCAAATCTCGATCTTGCGCGCGTAGGTGTCGGCCTGGCCTTGTTCATCAAACGCCATCACCACGGCAGCCGCGCCATAGCGGCGCAGCAGTTTGGCCTGGCGCTTGAAGCCTTCCACGCCTTCTTTCATGGAAATCGAGTTGACGATGCCCTTGCCCTGAATGCAGCGCAGGCCGGCTTCGATCACCTCCCACTTGGAGGAGTCGATCATGATCGGCACGCGCGCGATGTCGGGCTCCGAGGCAATCAGGTTCAGGAAACGCACCATGGCGGCCTGGCTGTCGAGCATGGCCTCGTCCATGTTGATGTCGATGATCTGCGCGCCGTTTTCCACCTGCTGACGCGCCACCGCCAGCGCCTGCTCGAACTCGCCGTTGAGGATCATGCGGGCAAAGGCCTTGGAGCCGGTGACGTTGGTGCGCTCGCCGATGTTGACAAACAAGTCGCCCTCGGTGAGGGTGACGGGCTCCAGGCCAGACAACTTCATGGGGGCGGGATTCAATTCGGACATGCAACTCACCTGAGGAAAGGAAACAGGTGAGCGCCGTTGGGACATCCAAGCCTGACGGGGAAACACCCCCGCTGCAGCGCTCCTTGGATGTGTCTATTTTACGGGCAAACGCTCAGCGGCTCAGCAGCTCCGCGTAAAGGGTGACAAGTGACGTGTGAGCGCTGCGTCACGCCGCTTCGCGGTAAAACGGCCCACGGCTTAGGCCGCGCGTACCCAGCGGCGCCACCGCTTCGCCGATGGCGTGGATGTGCTCGGGCGTGGTGCCGCAACAGCCGCCCACGATGTTCACTAGGCCTTCAGCGGCAAATTCGCGCAGGAGGCGCGAGGTGACTTCGGGGGTTTCGTCAAAACCGGTCTCGCTCATCGGGTTGGGCAGGCCGGCATTGGGGTAGCAGCTGATGAAGGTGTCGTCGGCTACTTTGGCCAGTTCCTGGATGTAGGGGCGCATGAGCGCAGCGCCCAGGGCGCAGTTCAGGCCTACTGCCAGCGGTTGCGCATGGCGCACGCTGTGCCAGAAGGCGGTGACGGTCTGCCCGCTCAGGATGCGGCCGGAGGCATCGGTCACGGTGCCGCTGATGATCAGGGGCAGGCGTTCGCCCGAGGCCTCGAAAAATTCGTCGATGGCAAACAGCGCCGCCTTGGCGTTGAGCGTGTCAAAAATCGTCTCCACCAGCAGCACATCGGCGCCGCCCTGCACCAGCGCTTTCACCTGCTCGGCGTAGGCAACACGCAGCGCTTCGAAAGTGATGTTGCGCGCGCCGGGGTCGTTCACATCGGGGCTGATGCTGGCGGTCTTGGGCGTGGGGCCCAAAGCGCCCACCACAAAGCGGGGTTTGTCGGGCGTGCTGAATTTGTCGCAAGCCGCGCGCGCGATCTGCGCGGACACCAGATTCATCTCAAAGGCCTGATCGGCCATGTCGTAGTCGGCCTGGGCCACGGTGGTCGCACCAAAGGTGTTGGTTTCGATCAGATCAGCCCCGGCGGCCAGGTAGCCTTCATGGATGTCTTGAATGATGTCGGGGCGGGTCAGCGACAGCAGTTCATTGTTGCCCTTCACATCGCGGTGAAAGTCCTTGAAGCGCTCACCCCGGTACTGGGCTTCGTTCAACTTGAAGCGCTGGATCATGGTGCCCATGGCGCCGTCCAGAATGGCGATGCGCTGGCGCAGGATCTCGGGCAGCGCCTGGGCGCGGGTGTAGTGAACGGCTTTCATAGGCCTGAATTGTAGAAAGCATTTGCGTCTGCAGCCGTCCGCGCTCAAAAAGCCGTGACAATAGCGGCCTATGCATAGCCAGCACCGCCCCGGTGCGAGGCTGGTTTGACCCTCCGGCCCGCGCCCCATCCCTGCCCATTTTGAACGCCCAACAGGTTCTTCGCGAAGTCTTCGGCTACGAGCAATTTCGTGGGCCGCAGCAGCCTATCGTCGACCACGTGCTGGCTGGGGGCGACGCTTTGGTGCTCATGCCTACCGGGGGCGGCAAATCGCTGTGTTACCAAATTCCGGCGCTGGTGCGCCAACACGCCGGTCACGGCACCACGGTGGTCATCTCGCCCTTGATTGCGCTGATGCACGACCAGGTGGGCGCCTTGCACGAGGCGGGGGTGGAGGCGGCTTTTCTGAATTCCACCCTCAGCGGCGAAGACGCCAACAAGGTGGAGCGCCGCCTCTTCCGCCACGAACTCACCCTCTTGTACGCCGCTCCCGAGCGCGTGACCACGCCACGCTTTCTGGCGCAACTCGACGCTTTGTACGAGCAGGGCAAGTTGTCCCTGTTTGCCATTGACGAGGCGCATTGCGTGAGCCAGTGGGGACATGACTTCCGGCCCGAATACCGCGCGCTCACCGTTTTGCATGAGCGCTACCCCGGCGTGCCGCGCATGGCGCTCACTGCGACCGCCGATGCGCTCACCCGCGCCGACATTCTGGAGCGCTTGCAGCTCGAAGACGCGGGCCAGTTTGTCAGCAGCTTTGACCGCCCCAACATCCGCTACACCATCGTGGAGAAGAAAGACGCGACGCAACAGCTGTTGCGCTTCATCGAACGCGAGCACCCGAACGAGGCCGGCATCGTCTATTGCCAGTCGCGCAAGAAGGTCGAAGACATAGCGCAGGTCTTGTGCGCGGCGGGCATCCGCGCCCTGCCCTACCACGCGGGCATGGACGCGGCCCAGCGTCAGGACCATCAGGACCGGTTTTTGCGCGACGAAGGCTTGGTCATGGTGGCCACCATCGCATTCGGCATGGGCATTGACAAGCCCGATGTGCGCTTTGTGGCGCATCTGGACATGCCCAAAAACATTGAAGGCTATTACCAGGAGACAGGCCGGGCCGGTCGCGACGGCGCACCCGCCGACGCCTGGATGAGCTACGGCTTGCAAGACGTGGTGAACCAACGCCGCATGATTGACGAGAGCCCGGCCGACGAAACTTTCAAACAAGTCATGCGCGACAAGCTCGAAGCCCTGTTGTCGCTGGCCGAAAACACCGACTGCCGGCGCGTGCGGCTGCTGGGCTATTTCGGGGAAAACTATGTGAGCCAACCGTCCGCCGCCGGACCGCTCCAAGGCGGACACAGCCCCCTCGGGGGGCAGCGAGGACACGACGTGCCGAGCGTGGGGGCCACATGCGGCAATTGCGACAACTGTCTGAATCCGCCGCAGGTGTGGGACGGCACCGATACGGCGCGCAAGTTGTTGTCCTGCATTTACCGGGTGCAACAGGCCAGCGGCATCAGCTTTGGTGCCGGTCACATCATGGACATTGTGCGCGGCAAGGTGACCGACAAAGTCACCCAACATGGGCACGCCGAGCTCAGCACCTTTGGCATTTGCGCGAGCTTGAGCGAAACCCAGCTGCGTGGCGTGTTGCGCCAACTCATTGCGATTGGCGCGCTCACCGTGGATGCCCAGGCTTTCAGCACCTTGCAGCTCACCGAGGCCTCGCGGGCGGTGCTCAAAGGCGAGGTGGCGATCCGTCTGCGCGTGTCTACTGCGGGCCCCGCGCCGAAAAAGTCCAAGGGCAGCACCGCCGCCAGCCAGGCCACGGCCGATCTGGACGCTGCCGCGCAAACCCGTTTTGCCGCACTCAAGGCCTGGCGCGCGGAAGTGGCGCGCGAGCACAACCTGCCGGCCTATGTGATCTTCCATGACGCCACGCTGGCTGCCATTGCAAAGCGCAGCCCGAACACCCTGGATGACTTGCAGGGCATCACCGGCATCGGGGTCAAGAAACTGGAAGCCTACGGCACCGAGGTGCTGCGGGTGGTGGCGCTGTAGCCACAACAGCGCACCTTGGTGACGCCTTCTTCTGTACGCCCTGTAACAAAGTGCGAGAGAATCGCAGTCCACAGTCTTGTCAGGCCCCAGGGAGCGGTCGGCAGGTTAACTGTCTCTTTCCATGGGAATCATCATGACCGCCTTGCCTGAACTCAAGTCTGCCCACCTGCGCTACGCGCTTCATCGCCCCGCGCTTTTGGCCGCGCTCTCATTGACCGCTTTGTTCAGTGCCTGCGGCCCCAGCGCCCCGCCCCCGGCAGCCCCTGTCGCACCGCCGCCGGCGCAAGTGGGTGTGGTCACGGTCGCACCGGCCGATGTCGGTTTGGTCAACGAGCTGCCCGGCCGCCTGGAAGCCTCTCGGGTGGCCCAGGTGCGCGCCCGCGCCGCCGGCATTGTGCAAAAACGCGCCTTCAAAGAAGGCAGCGCGGTCAAAGCCGGTCAGCTCTTGTTTCAGATTGATCCCGCACCCTACGCCGCTGCTCTGCAAACCGCCCAGGCCACGCTGGCCCGGGCCGAGGCCAACTTGACGCAAGCGGCTGCACTGTCTTCACGCTACAAGCCACTGGTCGCTGCCAATGCCGTGAGCAAACAGGACTACGCCAGTGCGGTGGCCGCACAAATGCAGGCCATGGCCGATGTGGAGGCCGGCAAGGCCGCGGTGATGAACGCCCGCATCAACCTGGACTACGCCAGCGTGACCTCGCCCATCAGTGGACGCATTGGGCGGGCCCTGGTCACAGAGGGCGCGCTGGTCGGTCAAGGCGAGGCCACCCCGCTGGCGCTGGTGCAGCAGACCAACCCGATGTACGTCAACTTCACCCAGTCGGCCACCGAGGCCATGGCCTTGCGCCGCGCGATTGAAGCCGGTCAGTTGGCCAAAGGCGGTAAAGACGCTGCTTCGGTCACCATCGTGCTGGAGGACAACACCGTGTATGCCCATGCCGGCAAATTGCTGTTCACCGACCTGACGGTGGACGCCAGCTCAGGCCAGGTGACCTTGCGCGCCCAGGTGCCCAACCCCGAGGGTCAACTGCTGCCAGGCTTGTATGTGCGGGTCCGCTTGTCCCAAGCCAAAGCCGAAAAGGCCATTGCCCTGCCCCAGCAGGCGGTGACGCGTTCGCCCCAGGGTGACACGGTGATGGTGGTGGACGACGCCGGCAAAGTCAGCCCGCGTCCGGTGAAACTCGGCGGCCAGCAAGCCGGTCAGTGGATCGTGTTGTCCGGCCTTCAAGAGGGCGAGCAGGTCATGGTCGACGGCTTCCAAAAGCTGCGCGGTGACGCGCCTGTGAAAGCCATTCCCTGGCAAGCCCCCGGCAGTGCCGCGCCCGCGGCTACTGCAACGCCCGCCCGTTAAAGAGACCCGACCATGGCCAAGTTTTTCATTGACCGCCCGATTTTTGCGTGGGTGATCGCGCTGTTCGTCACCGTGATGGGCGTGCTGGCGGTTGTCCAGCTTCCTATTGCGCAGTACCCGCCGGTGGCGCCGCCGTCCATCATCGTTACCGCCACCTACCCTGGCGCTTCGGCGCAGACGCTGGAAGACAGTGTGCTGTCGCTGATCGAGCGCGAGATGAACGGCTCGCCGGGCATGATCTACATGGAGTCGGTCGCGCAAGCCAACGGCACAGGCACCATCACCATCAGCTTTGAGCCGGGCACCAACCCGGACTTGGCCCAAGTGGATGTGCAAAACCGCCTCTCGCGCGCGGCACCCCGCCTGCCCAGCGCGGTCACACAGCAGGGCGTGCGGGTGGACAAATCGCGCACCAACTTTTTGCTCTTCATCACGCTGGCTTCTAACGATCCCGCCTGGGACCCGGTCGCCCTGGGCGACTTTGCCTCACGCAGCGTCTTGCCTGAGATTCAGCGTTTGCCGGGTGTAGGCCAGGCGCAGTTGTTCGGCACCGAGCGCGCCATGCGCATCTGGATCGATCCGTCCAAACTGCTGAGCTACAACCTGTCCACCAACGATGTGAACAACGCCATCCGCGCCCAAAATGCGCAGGTGTCTTCGGGCGAGATCGGCAGCTTGCCCAATATCCTGGGCCAGGGCATTGCGGCCACGCTCATCGTGGACGGGCAGCTCAGCAATCCGGAACAGTTCGGCCGCGTGGTCTTGCGCGCCAACAGCGATGGCTCCACGGTGCGTCTCAAAGACGTGGCACGCATTGAGTTGGGTGCGCAGGTTTACACCCCCTCGGCCCGGCTCAACGGCAAACCCGCCACCGGCATTGGCGTTCAGCTCTCGCCCACCGGCAACGCCTTGGCCACGGCCCAGGCGATTCGCACCCGGATGAC
>CANGMW010000021.1 GCA_947454695.1 Comamonadaceae bacterium
CGAACCAGTCCGGGCATTTGAAACCGGCATCATGGTGACGGTGATCAATGGCAAAGGTGTGCTGGCTCGGGTTGCTTCAGCATTGGCCAGTGCTGAAGTGGATATCACCCATTTGGATATGGGCGACGAGTCCGCTCAAGAGGCCACGGATTTGCGCTTTCTCATCGCGGTGCGCGACCGCGCTCATCTAGACACGGCGCTTCGACAGCTGCGCCGAACCCCGTCGGTGCTGCGCGCAGAAAGACGTTCTCCCGCCCACTAAGACCTGTTCGGGTCAGGGTGTTGACGGTTTGGGGTAGTGCACGTGCAAGACCTCAATTTCATCCACGCCAGAAGGTGTCATCAGCTTGAGGACATCGCCCACGCGGCTTTTCAGCAAAGTTCTGGCAATCGGTGAAACCCAGCTCACCTGCCCTTGCAAACTGTCCGCTTCGTCCACCCCCAGAATCGTGATGGTGCGCTCACAGCCCACGCCATCCACATAAGTGACAGTAGCGCCAAAAAACACCTGATCGCTGCCATGGTGCACACTCGGGTCGGTGACCTCGGCAATCTCCAAGCGTTTGGTCAGAAATCGAATTCGCCGGTCGATTTCCCGCAGCCGCTTTTTACCGTAGATGTAATCGCCATTTTCGGAACGGTCCCCGTTGCTGGCCGCCCAGTGAACAATTTCCACCACTTTGGGGCGTTCGTTGTCGATCAGATCCAGCAACTCTGCGCGCAACCGAGCGTAGCCCAGAGGGGTCATATAGTTTTTACTGCCAGGCGGTATGGCGGGTAATTGCGCTTCGTCGTCCGAATCGCTGTCCGAGGGCTGAGTCATGCGCTTGGCTCTCCTGCAAGAAAAAAGCCCGCAACAAAATAGTTGCAGGCTTTTTAAAATGGTGCGGCTGGCAGGAATTGAACCCACGACCCCTTGGTTCGTAGCCAAGTACTCTATCCAACTGAGCTACAGCCGCTCAAGCCTGTGATTTTAGCACGATTTATATAACGCTCAGAATTTGTATCCTAGCTGGATGCTACTTTGGTTGCCATTGAACCTTAAATCAGGTGAAAAGCGGTTGTATTTCTCGAAATCAAGTTGCTGGTATTCAAACTGCACGTAAACCGTGGAAGTCAGCATAGAACGGATGCCCAATCCGTAGCCTACACCTGACAAATTCATCATTGAGCTTGCCGAGTGAGGCACGCCACTCACGCCATCGTCAAGGTTGTGAAAAGCCAGTTTTCCGTACACAAGCGCATTAGGCGTGAAGGCATAGCCGGGTTCGAAATTGACCGTGTAGGGATTACTCGCTTTGTATCTCAAGACGGCATCTGAATTGGCACTGGCTGAGTGTGAGTCAGCCACACTCACAGAAGCACCAAAACCAATCACCACGCGCGCACCTAAAGACAAACCATACTGCGCTTGAACGGCCATCCGACCAGTGACATCATTTGACGGGTTACTTTCACTGTCATTGCGGTATTTATCCTGAAAACCGAGTGCGCCGATTTTCAAGCCGCCACTGAACCCTTCAAACAAGCGCGTTTGCGCATAGCAGGGAGAAAACAGGGACAGGACCAAGAAGCAGATGAAAGCACCCAGCGATGTGGGAATGCACCGTAAACCCCGGAAAATCTGTGGTCCGTAACAATGCCACCGCGTGGCCTGAGTTTTCAAAGAAATTGCTTGGGGTGCCATGGCTACAGCCTATCAGCGCCCTTGAGGACCGCCTATAGAAAAGGCCTGCCTAAGTTGTGAAAAAGTGTGTCTTCGCGAAGCAAGGCTACAGGGGGTTCAAAGCCCCCACTTCATCGTAGAGAGCGCCCACGAGCTGATGCCGTCGCGAACCCATCACGTCGTTTGGATCCATCAAATAAAACACTGTCGCTTTTCCGGTCTCGCCGGGCTGGCTGTTGTGCTTAAGAAAATTAAAAATATTACGATCGGCACTCATGCCCTTCTCATCGTTCACGACAGGAATCGACCACAAGCCCACACAGTCCCATACCCGCATTTTGTCAATCATCAGGCAATTAGGGTCCACAAAGCCATCAAATTTGTTGAGATAAATGCCACGCCCTGGACCTACAGATTCCCATTCGTCGACGCACACGGGGCGCTGATTTTTGGGGTGCACAAACCAACGCAAAGAAAATGCCCAGGCTTTCCCTTGAATGGCTTTCAACAAACCGGCCAAGTGGCCGCCATCCCACCAGTTATCGTCATCCAGGTAGGCCACATACTTCGTATTGGCCAGCAGCGTCAGCACAGCACGCATAGAACCACCATCGCGCGCCAGATGTACGCCGCCATGTCGCACACTGGTGGAGTAACCCGGGTCAAACAAACACACGGTGATATGGTTCGGACACTCGTTAAGGACGTCGATCAATGCGGATAAATCGTGCTGGGCTTTGTCAACGCCTATCAGCACTTGAATGCGCCCCACATTCGTTTGCGCATAGATGGATCGCAAGGCTTTAATCGCGGCAGGGCGCGCAATCGTGGGCATCACAACAGCTGCATCAAAAGGGGTTTGAATCGCTTGGGTGTTGCCAAATACACGCCATTGGGGTTCGGACATCGTCGTGAATTCAGAATAAGTTAACAGGAAATTAGGTGCTTGTGAACCAACTATAACCCGCAATATTTGTACACCCTATGCCTGTGAAACAATCCTTGTAAAAGGAACCTATTTTGAACTTCGACCCTAAACCCGACGTTTGTCAGCCCACGGGCGGTGCAGAGCTGCCCATGCTTGACGTCTACATGCCGATGATGAAGTCGGCAGCCATCGTGAGCGCGGCTCAACTCGGTCTTTTCCAAGCACTGGCCGCTGGCCCTCTCACTGGCGATGCTTTAGCGAGCATCCTGTCGTCCAATCCAGCAGGAGTTCGAACACTGGCCGATTTTTTAGTAGCTATTGGCTACCTCAGCGGTGATGCGCAGGGTTACGCCAACACAGCAAGCACACAACGCTGGTTCACCCCTATAGGCTCAGTGGACTACACCGCAGGCGCTTTGTGGACGCATGAGGCTTGGTCCATGATGGGGGGTCTGGCCCATACCGAACAAGCCGGCAAGCCTCAGGAAACCTTGTGGCATCGAATGACCGTTGAGCCCCACATGGGCCCTTTGTTTTCGCGCTATATGCAGGCCTTTGCTCAAGATTTGGGACCGGATCTGGTGCAACACACCCCAATCCTTAGCCACCATCGACGATTGCTGGACTTGGGTGGCTCACATGGTTTGCATAGCCTGCGGTTCTGTCAGGCCAACGATCAACTCAACGCCGTGATCGTGGATATGGCCAGCGCCCTGACGGACACACCGGACACGGTGGCTTCTGCCGGGATGCAAGACCGCGTGACCCTGCGCCCCGGCAACTTGCTCGATCTGGATTGGGGTGAGGGCTACGACGTGGTGTTGTATCTATCGGTGGGGCACAACCAGACCGAGCAGGACAACCAACGTGTGGTGGCGCACATCGCCAAGGTACTTAAACCCGGCGGCTTGCTTGTCGTACACGACTATTTGGCAGGCGTACCCCTGAACGCATTCCATGCTGCGTTCCGTGTCACGCTGCTTTTGGAAACCGGTACACGCACGTACAGCGAAGCGGAGTACCAAACATGGTTTTCTCAGGCCGGCTTTCAAAAAGCCACTCGTGTGGACTTGAACCCGCTTGAAAAAGGCTCCTTGCTGTTTGCAAAGCGTTAAGCCCCAACGACCTCAAGCTCTTTAATAAAAAAGCCCACGGCATGACACGCATGCGGTGGGCTAACTTCTTAAAACTGCGTCTGGGTTATTTGATTTCCGTGATGAAATCAGCTCGGGCGTTGCGCACCTTTTTGAGGTTAACCAGCCAGTCCGCGCCCACTTCACGGTAGCCCAAGGCCACAATCACCGCGCTGCGTAAACCTTTGCCGCGTAAGCCCAAGATGTCGTCCAGGCCATCCGGCGAGAACCCTTCCATCGGCGTGGCATCCACCTCTTCAAAAGCCGCCGCGATCAAACCTGCGCTCATGCCGATATAAGCTTGACGCGCGGCATGTGCAAAGTTCACCTCGGGGCCACGGGGTGGGTAGTTAGTCAATAGCATCTTGCGGTAGTTTTCCCACCCTTCGTTGGTGAAGCCGCGTTCTTGGTTGGTGAGATCAAACATCTTGTTGATGCGCTCGGGCGTGTAGTCGTCCCAAGCCGCAAACACCAAAAGGTGCGACCCATCAGTCACCTGACTTTGGTTGAAAGCCACTGGCTTGATTTTTTCAAGAATCTCGCGGTTGCTCACGACCAGAACTTCATAAGGCTGCAAGCCACTTGAGGTCGGCGCCAGACGAATGGCCTCCAGAATTCGGTCGAGCTTATCTTGCGGGACCTTTTTAGAAGGGTCCATTTTTTTAGTGGCATAACGCCAATTCAGTTTGTCGATCAGGCTCATTAAAAATCTCCGTGAAACAAGGGGTGAAATAAGGAATCTAAACAATAGTTTGGGTCTAGTCTTGTAAGTGAAAATAAGCTCAAGACTCGAAAAAAAAAGACCGCATGGCTGCAGTCCCTTTGCAATTTGGTAGGGCGTGTTGGACTTGAACCAACGACCAAAGGATTATGAGTCCTCTGCTCTAACCAACTGAGCTAACGCCCCACGCGAAGCTCGATCATTGTAGTTTGTAGTGGTAGACCCCCACTGCCACGAGTGAAAGCGAGCGTTACCATGCAGACGTTCATCCTTCTGGAGATGTCATGGTGTTCAAGATCCGTTCCGCCATTGTTCATGGCTTGTTAGGCGCCGTCCTGGCGTTGCTGCACATCACGGCCCACGCGCAGGCTTGGCCGGCACGTCCCATCAAGGTTATCGTGCCCTACCCGCCCGGCGGCCCCAGCGACATCGTGCTGCGTTTGGCGGCTGACAAATTGCGCGACCTCCTTGGCCAGCCCATCGTGGTGGAGAACCAACCCGGCGCCGGCGGCAATATCGGTTCAGCCACCGTGGCACGCGCCGCGCCTGATGGCTACACCTGGCTCATCGCCACCGATTCGGTGATGACCGTCAATCCGCATGTCTACAAGTCCATGCCGTTCAAGCTGGACGATTTCAAACCGGTCACCCTGATTTCTTCTTTCAGTCAGACCCTGGTGTGCAACCCCGGTGTCGGGGTGAAGACCTTGCCGGAGTTGATCGCTAAAGCCAAAACAACCTCCATGAGTTATGCGTCTGGCGGACCCGGTGTGCCGGGGCATTTGTCAATGGAGTTGCTGTTGTCGATGTCGGGCATGGTCATGACCCACATCCCTTACAAGGGCCCTGCACCGGCAACACAGGACGTGCTGGCTGGGCAGGTCGAGTGCGGCTTGCTCGCTGGCCCCACGGTGCTGCCGCATGTGCGCTCGGGCCGCTTGGTGGCCTTGGCCGTGTCCGGGCAAAACCGTTCTCCCACCTTGCCTGAGGTGCCCACGATTGCCGAGGCCGGGATCAAAGGCTATGAAGCCGACTTCAGTCTGGTGGTACTGGCACCCCGTCAGACCCCGGACGCCATGGTGGCGCGATTTCGCAAGGCCCTGATCGACGCCCTGCAAGACCCGCCAACTCAGGAACGCCTCAAAGCCACTGACCAGGTGCTGGTGGGCAGCACCCCGGAAGCGGCTGCGCAAAAACTGCGCAACGACTCTCTCAAATGGGGTGCGGTGGCACGCAAGATCGGCTTGAATCTGGACTGAGATCGTCCAAGCCCTGCCGTGGCAGGTTTTATTTGCTGTGGTGGCTCAGCGCGTTACTCACCAGCTTGGAGGTGATGTCCACAATCTGGATCATGCGGTCATAGTGCATGCGGGTGGGGCCGATCACACCCAAGGTCCCCACCACCTGGCCGTCCACCTCGTAGGGCGCACTCACGATAGAGAGCTCTTCAAACGGCACCACCTGGCTTTCGCCACCGATGAAGATGCGCACACCTTCAGCTTGGCCTGCCACATCCAGCAGCCGCATCAGCTGCGCTTTTTCTTCGAACAGCTCAAACGCCCGTCGCAGGTGCCCCATGTCGCTGGAAAAATCGGTGACTGACAACAAGTTGCGCTCACCCGAAATGACGACGTCTTCCTGGTGCTCATCTAAGGCGTCTGAGCTTGCTGCCACCGCTGCTTGCATGAGCAGGGCAATTTCACTGCGCAGGGTCTCCACCTCTTTTTTCAGGCGTTCGCGCACTTGTTCGATGGTCAAACCGACGTAATGGGCGTTGAGGTAATTGGCCGCTTCCACCAACTGACTTTGCGCAAAGTCCTGCTCGGTGTGGATGACGCGGTTTTGCACATCGCCTTCGGGCGAGACGATGATGACCAGCACCCGGCGTTCTGAAAGCCGCAAAAACTCGATATGCCGAAACACCGAGGGCCGCCGTGGCGTCATGACCACTCCCACGAATTGCGACAGGCTGGACAACAGGTTGGCCGCGTTGGAAATCACCTTTTGGGGCTGGTCGGGTGCCAGACTCTGGGCTGCGAGGGGTGTTGGCTTGGCCGTGAGCATGGTGTCGACAAAGAGCCGGTAACCACGGGCCGTGGGCACCCGCCCGGCTGAGGTGTGGGGACTGACAATCAGACCCAGCTCCTCCAGATCCGACATGACGTTGCGAATGGTCGCCGGAGAGAGCTCTATCCCGGAGGACCGCGATAATGTGCGCGAACCCACCGGCTGGCCATCCGCTATGTAGCGTTCGACCAGCGCTTTGAGCAACAACTTGGAACGATCATCGAGCATGCGCCCATTTTAATGATGTAATTTGCGAATGAAGTCCAAATTCCACCAGGTTGCCCTGATCGGCAAGTACCACGCTGTGGCCTCCGGCGCACAAGGGGCCTCTTCGCGCCCGGCCCTGGAGGAGATCGCCGAGTTTTTGTACGCCCAAGGTTGTGAGGTGGTTCTGGAGTCCTTAACCGCCAGCAACACCGGCCTGACCGGCTACCCGGTCCTGGAAGCACACGAGATTGGCACCCAATGCGATTTGGGGCTGGTGGTGGGCGGCGACGGCACCATGCTGGGCATCGGACGCCAGCTGGCGCGCTACAAGGTGCCCCTGATCGGCATCAACCACGGGCGCTTGGGCTTCATCACCGACGTGCCCTATGGCAACTTCAAGACCGCCCTGACCCCGATGCTGCGCGGCGAATACGAATCCGACATGCGTTTGCTCATGCATGCCCGGGTGATGCGGGGTGCCGAATGTGTGTTTGACGCACTGGCCCTGAACGATGTGGTGGTGCACCGAGACACTACCGCCGGCATGGTCGAGTTGCGGGTCGAGGTCAACGGCAATTTCGTGGCCAACCAGCGGGCCGATGGCCTGATCATTGCCACGCCCACCGGCTCAACGGCTTACTCGCTCTCCGTGGGTGGGCCCATCCTGCACCCCTCTATTCAGGGCTGGGTGCTCGCACCCATCGCGCCGCACACGCTGTCCAACCGCCCAATTGTGTTTCCCTGCGATTCAGAGATCGCCATTGAAATCGTCTCCGACCGGGAAGCCAGTGCCAATTTCGACATGCAGTCCTTAGCCTCGTTGCGCCAGGGCGACCGCATCATCGTCACCCGGTCGGAACACGCCGTGCAGTTCTTGCACCCCAAAGGCTGGACCTATTTCGACACGTTGCGTGAGAAATTGCATTGGAACGAAGGGGTGGCGTGAACATGGGCCTTAAGCGCATCGCACTGCGGGATTTCGTCATCGTCGACGAGCTGGAATTGGACCTGGCTTCGGGCTTCACAGTGCTCACCGGTGAAACGGGGGCTGGCAAATCCATCCTGATCGACGCCCTTCAACTGGTGACGGGCGCGCGCGCCGACACGGGCGTGATCCGTGATGGTGCCAGCCGCACCGAGGTGAGCGCCGAGTTTGACGGTTGCGATGCCCTGCAACCCTGGATGGACGAAGCCGGTTTTGAGTCCGCCGACACCTTGCTCCTTCGCCGTACAGTGGACACCCAAGGCAAAAGCCGGGCATGGATCAACGGCAGTGCGGCCACGGCCACGCAACTGCGCGAAGTGGGGGAACAACTGTTGGACATCCACGGCCAGCATGCCTGGCAAAGTCTCACGCGGCCCGACGCAGTGCGCGGCCTGTTAGACGCTTACGCCAAGATCAACACCATTGCCCTCACCAACCTGTGGCAGCAATGGCGCCAGGTGCTGCAAACACTGGACGCGGCGCATGCCGCCCAAGACACCCTGCAGCGTGAGCGTGAACGCTTAAGCTGGCAGATTGGCGAGGTCGAAAAACTCTCCCCTCAAGCAGGTGAGTGGGAAGACATCAGCACCCAACATAGTCGGCTGGCCAATGTCCAGGCCCTGATGGATGCGGCCAGCACAGCCCTGACGGCACTGGATACCGAAGAGAGCAGCGCGCTGCGAAACCTGCATGCCTCGCAACATGCGCTCCAGCAGCAAGAACACATCGAGTCCGACTTCAAATCGCTCACCGAGGTGCTGGCCTCCAGCATCGCGCAGGTGAACGACGTGGTCCACACCCTGCACGCTTATCTCGGAAAAGCCGAACTCGATCCGCAACGACTCGCCGCCCTGGATGAGCGCATGGGGCAGTGGATGTCACTGGCCCGGCGCTACAAGCGTTCACCGGAAGAACTGCCAGTCTTACTGAGCGGCTGGCGCGACGAACTGGCGCGCCTAGATGCGGCCAGCGACCTGCAAGCGCTGCAAGCGGCTGTGCAAGCCGCCAGCGACGCCTACATGACAGAGGCCCGAAAAATCTCTGCAGCACGCAACAAATCAGCCCCCAAACTTGCACACGCCATCTCGCAGGCCATGCAAGGCCTGGGCATGCAAGGCGGCGTGTTTGAGGTGCAGCTGCAAAAAGCGACACAGCCCATGCAAAGCGGCCTCGAAGAGGTGAGTTTTTTGGTGGCGGGGCATGCGGGTAGTACACCTCGCCCTGTGGGCAAGGTGGCCTCTGGCGGCGAGCTCTCCCGCATCGCTTTGGCCATTGCAGTGACGACCAGCCAATTAGGCTCTGCGCAGACCTTGATTTTTGACGAGGTGGATTCCGGCGTGGGCGGCGCCGTGGCAGAAACCGTCGGACGCCTCATGAATCAGCTGGGCAAAGACCGTCAGGTCATGGCCGTGACCCACTTGCCGCAAGTGGCCGCCTGTGCTGACCATCATCTGGTGGTCGCCAAAAAGTTGCAGGGCAAAACCACCCTGAGTTCAGTTAATAGCGTAGAGAACGACGCGCGAGTAGCTGAAATTGCACGCATGCTGGGCGGCGAGAAGCTCTCCGCCACCACCTTGGCGCATGCCCGCGAAATGCTGCAATCTCAAGCCTGACCCGCCCGGACTGACACACACCATGGCACTGGACATTGTTCTCATCACTGGCATGTCGGGTTCTGGTAAGTCTGTGGCTTTGCACGCCTTGGAGGACGCGGGTTTTTTTTGCGTAGACAACCTGCCGCCCGATTTGCTGCTTCAGTTTGTATCGCTGGAGCCGCACCAACGCGCGCCCCGCCTCGCGATTGCCATGGACGCCCGCAGCGCTCGCTCGCTCGATACCGTGCCCACGCTGCTTAAAACACTGCAAGCGCAAGGTCATCGCACCAGCACCTTGTTTTTAGACGCCACCACCGACACCCTGATGCGGCGCTATTCGGAGACACGTCGCAAGCACCCGCTGTCGCAACAGTTGCCTACCGATTCGGCACAGGATATGAGCCGGGCACTGGTCGATGCCATTGAGCTCGAGCGCAACATGTTGTCCAACCTGCGCGAACACGCTCACGTGATTGACACCAGCCTGATCAGGGCCTCTCAGCTGCAAAGCTATGTGAAGGAGGTGATTTCATCGCCAGCCCAGCAGCTCACCCTGGTGTTCGAGTCGTTTGCGTTCAAGCGCGGCGTGCCGGTGGACGCTGACTATGTGTTTGACGTGCGCATGTTACCCAACCCCCATTACGAACCCGCGTTGCGCGAGCTCACCGGCCTGGATTTGCCAGTCCAGGATTTTTTGCACAGCCACGACGAGGTCGCGCGCATGCTCAATGAGATCGCCGGATTTTTGCAGCAATGGCTGCAAGCTCTGGCACGCGACCACCGCAGCTATGTCACGGTGGCCATTGGTTGTACCGGTGGCCAGCACCGCTCGGTCTACCTGGTGGAACAACTGGCCAGGCGCTTTGCCTCCGATTGGCATGCACTCAAGCGCCACCGCGAGCTCGACGCTGACGCGCCTTGAGGGCGCCGTTCAGCGCTGCATCAGTAGTTTGCGTACCGGTGCGGGCAAGCCCAAATCGGGCCAGGTGGCCGATGGCACCCACGCGCCCGGCAAATGCTTCAAGCCCGCAGCGGCTACCGTGAGCCAGACCGGATGCAAGTACAAGTCTTTGTGGGTCAGCACATGCTTGAAGACTTCGCCGGATTCCAATCCAGTTCGCAAGTTGGCAGGCAGCGCCTCTTGCAACGCTTCAAAACTGTCAAACAGCGGCGGGCAGTACAGGCCGGCCCACACGCCGGGCACCGGGCGTGGACTTAACCAGACCTTGCCATCGCGGGTGGCGGCGCACAGCAGCCAGATCGACTGTGCGCTTCGCTTGAGTTTGCGCGTCTTGACCGGGTAGGCCAGCGGATTGCCCTGCTGGCGCGCCAGACACATCCCGGCCAGGGGACACACCTCGCATTGCGGCTTGCGCAAGTTGCAGATCCCGGCGCCCAAGTCCATCAGGCCTTGCGTGTAACGGGGCATGGTCTGCGCGAGATCGCGTGAGGGGAGCAAGTCGCTCGCCAATTCCCACAAAGCACGCTCATGCCGGGCTTGTGCCAGGTCCTCGCCATAGGCCATCACCCTTGTGAGCACGCGCTTGACGTTACCGTCCAGAATCGCCACCCGTTCGCCGAAACAGATGGCCGCAATGGCTGCGGCGGTTGAGCGCCCGATACCCGGTAATGTTTGCAAAGCCTGCGCACTGCGCGGAAATGCGCCGGCATGCAAATCCACCACCTGCCGGGCGCAGGCATGCAAATTGCGGGCACGGCTGTAGTAGCCCAAGCCACTCCACAGTCCCAACACATCATCCTGCGGCGCCGCGGCCAGCGACTGCACATCCGGGAAACGCTTCAAAAAGCGTGCGAAATAGTCCAGCACCGTGACCACCTGGGTTTGCTGCAACATGATCTCCGACAACCACACGCGGTAGGGATCTTTCGTGTTTTGCCAGGGCAAGCTGTTGCGGCCATGCTGGACTTGCCAGGCCACCACGGTCTTGGCCAGAACTTGCGCAGGATGCTTCACGGAGCGTCTGCGCCCATTGCAGCCAGCGGCATTGGTGCCGACGACACAAGCGCAGCGGTCGAATCGTCGCCACGGTCTTTGGCGTGATACAGAAACTGGGTGAGCTCCATCAATTTGGCATCAAGCTCGCACAGGGTGCCGGCTTGTGATTCGATATCGCGAAGGCTCGCCTCCAAACCGTCTGAAGCTTGGTGAATCCGATTGATGGCATCCAATCGGCGCGAGAAGTTACGACGGCGCTCACGCATGTGGGTGTCAATCTGAGCGGCAGCCGATTTGCTCCAGCGCTCGACATCTTCCAGGGCCGCTTTATAAACTTCACGCACACGGCCGCCCAAAGCACTGGCCAAGCGCTCGGTAAAGTCGGGTTGATTCAAGCGAATCACGTTGGCGATGCCCATGTATTGAAGGTGCCCTTGTTCTATTTGGTCCAAGCTGTTCTGATGCACTTCCATTTTCGGTTCCGGCTGGGTTTTAAGAGAAAAACCATATTCGGTATTGAGTTCACGAAAGCTCATGTTCAACATGTTTTGAATCTCCTGAACTTTATCCTGTACCTGTTGCATGCGCTCTCGAAGATTTGCAAAGGTGTCGGCATAAGATTTTTTAACACCTACTTTGACACCACTTTGGTTAAGCGCCTCGATCAACTGCGCCATTTGGTCACGCAGTTGACGAGGCCCCAACAGATCAAACATCTCTTGCAGCAACTTGAGGTGCACACTGCGTACCGCGTGAATTCTGACGCTTGCACGGTCAAACTCTGCTTGCTCCTGTGAGATGCGCAAACGCATGTGCTGAATGACCGTTTGGTTTTTGCCGCGCAAACCTTGTAGCTCCTGCATTTGTTCGGCCAGATCCCGACGCCGGATATTGAGCAAACGACCCACTTCGGATTGCAGGTCGGCAATGCCAATCGACACGGAAGAACGCAAAATTTGACGTCGACGCCTCATGATGCGCTCGCTCAAAGCATGTTCCAAAACGGGCAAAAGGCTGGCTTGAAGCAAGGGCTCATCCTGATTCACTTTGGCAACCAGCCCTTTTTGAGCAGATACCGGCAAGACATCGCGAACGTCCACCCCCAAGGTCTGGGCGGTGGTAGCACATTGGCGTGCCATTTGGGCTTGTATTTGCGCAGGTGTGCTCAAGGCGTCCCACAAAGTGTCAATTTTGTTGAGCACCACCAAACGTGTGTCAATTCCAGACTTGTCTGTCACCAAGTGCTCACGCCAGATTTCTAAGTCCGACCCGCTCACCCCGATGTCAGCGGCCAGGATAAACACCACAGCATGGGCTTGAGGGAGTAAGTTGACGGTCAATTCCGGCTCTGCGCCAATGGCATTCATGCCCGGCGTATCCAATATGACCAGCCCTTGGCGCAGCAAAGGCAAATCTAAATTGACCAGTGCATGCCGCCACTTGGGCACCTCTACCCACACATCAGGCTCGAAGTTGATATCGCCAGGCGTACCTTGCAGGGGCCATATCCCCAGGGCACGCGCATCTTCTTGCGACATCTGCTGCGTCTCCGAGACCTTGCTGAGCGCATCGGCCAAGGACTGCGCGTTAGACACATCCAGAGAAAATTGCACCCACTTTTCGGGTGACTTGCGCCAGTCCATGAGGGACTTGGTCTGCAATCGGGTTTCTATGGGCAACAGTCGCAACGAGGGGGGCACGGACTCGTCAAACGCCAACTCCGTCGGGCACATGGTGGTGCGTCCGGCGCTCGCAGGAACGATGCGCCGACCATAAGCGGCAAAGAAAATCGCGTTGATGAGTTCGGATTTACCGCGTGAAAACTCGGCCACGAAGGCCACCATCACTTTGTCGGATTGGATGTTGGACTCGAGCTGGCGTAAGCGGTCTTGCACCGCAGAATCCAGCAAGTCGTGCGTTCGCATCCAATCGGCAAGCATGCGCAGCCGCCAGGTGAATCCCCGTCGCCATTCGCCGTGCTGCTCAAATTGCTCGGAGAAAGATGTCATGGCTTGCACCACCCCCTGATTGACGACTTTCAATATAGCACCGGGGGCTCAACGCGGCTGACAAACTGTGCAATAAAACGTCGCGCGCTGTCCTTGTCGAATCATGCGAACGGGTGTCGTGCAAACCCGACAGGGCTCGCCCGCACGCCCATAAACATTAGCTTGCAATTGGAAATAACCGCCTTCCCCGTGGGCGTTAGAAAAGTCTTTCAGCGTGCTGCCACCCGTGTCCACCGCGCGCTGCAACACATCACGCACAGCTGCGCGCAAACGGTCTGCACGAGGACGACTCAATCGCGCCGCGCTCAGCGTTGGGCGAATGCCCGCCAAAAACAAGGCTTCGGAGGCGTAAATATTGCCCACGCCCACCACGACATCACCCGCCAGCAGCACTTGCTTGATGGCCGCTTTGCGCAGCTTTAAGCCCTCATGGAAGCGTGACGCCTCAAAGTCTTCGCTCAAGGGCTCCATGCCCAAATGACCCAGCAGCTTCACCGCCACCGGGTCGTGTTCGTCCTGGGCAAACACCACCGCACCAAAGCGTCGCGGATCATTAAGTCGCAACACCCCGCGACTGGTCACCATCTCAAAGTGGTCATGCACACCGGCGGGGGGGAGTTGCTTGGCAAAACTCAAGCTGCCCGACATGCCCAGATGAAGCAACAACAAGCCCTCATCGAGGTCCACGAGAAGGTATTTTCCGCGTCGACGCACACCCAGCACGCGCCGGCCCATCAGGTGCTGTACCGGCACCCCCAAAGACCAGCGCAAAGGTTTGCCCAGTCGCGCCGAGACGATGTCTGCCCCCGCGATGCGGTCGGCAAAACTCAGACGGGTTACTTCAACTTCAGGTAATTCAGGCATGGCAGTGCGTTCTCACAAGCTTGGATTATTATGGTCCGATGTTCCCATTCAAAAGCCTTGCAGCCTACTTGCTGTGTTTGACACTGAGCGCGCCCCTTGTCGCGCTGGCCCAGGCCGACAAACCCGTTGCTGCGTCATTGCCTTCGTCATCGGCCCTGAGCAGTGAACTCTTTCATGAGTTGCTGCTGGCTGAAATCAGCGTCCGTGCGGGCGACCTCGGTTCAGGCTACGCGCTGCTATTAGACGCAGCTCGAAAAACCAACGACGCGCAGGTCTACCAACGCGCCGTCGACGTGGCCTTGCAGGCCCGCGCCGGCGACATGGCTTTGCAGGCGGCACGTGCATGGCGTCTGGCTTTGCCCGCATCACGCGATGCCAATCGCTACCTGCTGCAAATTCTGATTGGGCTCAATCGCTTGCCTGAAGCCTTAGAACCCCTCAAACGAGAGGTCGCCTTGGCTGACACCACAGAGCGCAGCGCTGTCATCAGCCAATTACCCCGTTATTTGAGCCGCGGCAGCGATAAACCATTGGCAGCCTCGCTGCTTGAACAAGCGCTGGAAGACCAGTTAGGCAGCAAGCTCACGGGTGCTGCCGCCTGGACGGCCGTGGGCCAACTCAGAATGGACGCTGGTGACAAAGAAGGCGCACTGCAGGCAGCCCGCAAAGGGCATGCGTTGTCGCATGATGCCAAGGGACCGGTCCTTTTGGCCATGGCGCTCATCAGCCCGGAACTCCCGCAGGCACAAGCCTTGGTGCTGCAATACCTGCAGGGCAAGCCCCAGCCGGAAGTGCGCATGCTGTACGTGCGTCTGTTGTTTGAATCCATGCGATTTGCTGAAGCCTCCGCACAAATTCATACCCTCACCAGCGAAAAGCCCGACTTCGAAGAAGCCTGGCTCATCCAAGGCGCCATTGAGCTGCAAGACGGCCAACTCGAGGCCAGTGAAAAATCTTTGTTGCGCTACGTCTCGCTGGTCACCTCAAGCGACAAACCTCCAAGCGACGAGCAAAAGCGCGGCCTCACCCAGGCCTACTTGTCACTGGCCCAAGTGGCTGAACAGCGGCAAAACTTCCCACTGGCAGAGAGTTGGCTTAGCAAGATCACCGGTACCCAGGAATTGATTCGTGCACAAACACGGCGGGCGGGCATCCTGGCCAAACAGGGCAAGCTCGATGAGGCGCGCAAGTTGATTCAAACATTGCCTGAACGCACGCTGGACGATGCGCGCTTGAAAGTCACCTCGGAAGTTCAGTTGCTGCGCGACAACCAAAAGTGGGGCTTGGCGTATGACGTGCTGGCCCAATTCATTGAAACCAACCCGGATGACTTTGATCTCTTGTACG
>CANGMW010000022.1 GCA_947454695.1 Comamonadaceae bacterium
AGTCGGCCTATAAAAACGCGCCCGGCACCCTGCGTACCGGTCTGGAATTCGCCTTGAGCAACTTGCATACCTCGCACGTGAGTTCTCTGATTTCCTTGTCTGCGATTGATGCCACCTACACCCAGTCGTTCTGCTCAACCTCGGCCAACCCCTGCACGCCGTCCTACAACGTGGTGAACAAGGGCAGCAAACTTGCGGGTATACCTCAGCACTATGTTTTTGCTGAGCTGACCTGGTCCAGCCAGGAGCGCTCGCTGTCCAAAGCCACTTCCCGACTCGGCTTCAAAACCGGCGTGGAGTTGGTCAGTGCCGGCCGTTTGTACGCCAATGACGCCAACACCGATTCGGCCGATGGCTACACCGTCTTCAACCTGAAAGCCAGCCATGGCTGGGCCCTTGGCAAAGGGTTGTTGACGGCGTACTCGCGCCTGGACAATGTGACCAATGAAAAATACATCGGCTCTGTCATCGTCAACACCAACAGCACGCTCAAGTATTTCGAGCCGGCTCCCGGTGTGAACTACACGGTGGGCTTGAGTTTGATGCTGCCCATTTAAGCGGGCGTTGCGCTGCGTTGATGGCGGCGCTTAGCGGTCAGGGCGTCGGCCAGTTCATCGATCTTGTGACTCGTGAGCGCCTGGGCATCCAAAATCCGCAGGCCGCCGTACTCCACCCGGATCATGCCCGCAGCCTCCAGGGCATTGAGCGCTTCGTTCACCCGCTGGCGCGATAAGCCGACCAAGTACGACAACTCCTGCTGGGTGATTTTCAGAACCTCGCCCACGCCCGGAAACAGCGTGGGGTTGAACAGCGAGGCCAGGCTTCTGGCCACGCGCTGTTCGGGGTTGTTCATGCGGTCAATCTGCCGCGCCATGATGAATTGCCCCAAGCGCTCGTTGAGCTGGTTCATGATGATGCGGTTAAAAACAATGGACTCGTCGAGCAACTGGTGAAACGTATTGACTGGCAGCCCGCCCACCAGGCTTTTGCGCAAGGCTTGGACGTTGTAACGGTAGGGCTCGCGCTTGAGTGCGGTGCCTTCGCCGAACCAGCCGCCGGGCGGTAAGCCGGTGAAGGTCATCACCTGGCCTTCAGCGTTCACCCCGCTCATTTTGAGCAAGCCGTCCACCACCCCGAACCAATACGTCACCGGTCGTCCTTCGCGACAAACCAGGTCACCTGGCTGCGCTTCGCCGACCAGCAGGTGTTCGCGCGCCAAGGCCTGATGCGCCGGCAAGAGTTGCTGCAGCCAGGGAATGTCGGCCAGTTCTTGCTCGGTGGGCGGGCGTCGGCGTTGGTAGAGGGGGGTATCGCGACTCATGATTGCGCATTTTTCGTAAGGGTATACCCAAAATTGTCGTCGAAATGACAACTTGGCGTCAAATCGCGGCCTACTATTTGCGCCGTGACCTGATTTTGTGACAGGTCGTTCACCGCAAGATTTGGCAGAGGACACACGGCATGCAATTCACTTTTCCGCAATGGTTGCTTCAACATGCGCAGGCACGCCCCGACGCGGCGGCCATGCGTGAAAAGGAATATGGCATTTGGCAGATGCTGACATGGGGTCAACTGGCCAGCATGGTGCAAGACCTGGCGGGTGGATTGCATCAGGCCGGGTTTCGGCGTGGCGAGCACATGATTGTGGTGGGCGCTAACCGGCCCCGCCTGTACGCCACCATGCTGGCGGTGCAGTCCTTGGGTGGCATCCCGATCCCCTTGTACCAGGACGCGGTGTCGGGCGAATATGTGTTCCCCATCAACAACGCCGACGTGCGTTTTGCCTTTGCCGAGGACCAGGAGCAGGTGGACAAGCTGCTCGAAATACGTGAGCAGTGCCCGCAACTCAGCCACATCTATTTCGACGATCCCCGTGGTCTGCGTAATTACGCCGAGACGGGGTTGAGTTCTCTGGACGATTTGCTCAAGACCGGCAAAAACTTCAGTGCGCGCCAGCCCGATTTTTTTGAAGCCGAAATCCAGCAGGCCAAGCCGCAGGATGTGGCCGCCATGTTTTTCACCTCGGGCACCACGGGCAACCCCAAAGGCGTGGTGCACACCCACAGCAGTTTGCTCAACCGCGCGCAGGCCGGCGCGAAATTCGACAAGCTGCGCGCAGACGAAGAGGTCTTGGCCTACTTGCCGCCGGCCTGGATCGGCCAGAATATTTTCAGCTACGCGCAGTGGCTGGCCTGTGGCTATGTGGTCAATTGCCCGGAGTCGGCCGCCACCGTCACGATCGACTTGAAAGAAGTGGGCCCGAGCTATTACTTCGCCCCGCCCCGCGTGTTTGAAGGCCTGCTCACCAGCGTGATGATCCGCATGGACGATGCCGGCACGATCAAGCGCAACATGTTCCATTACTTCATGAAGGTGGCCAAAAAAGTCGGCCCCAGCCTGATGGACGCCAAACCGGTGGGCATGCTCAACCGTTTGCTCTATGCCTTGGGCAATGTGCTGGTGTACGGTCCGCTGCGCAACAACCTGGGCATGAGCCGCGTGCGTGTGGCCTACACCGCCGGTGAGGCGATCGGCCCGGACCTGTTCAGCTTTTACCGCTCGATCGGCATCAACCTCAAGCAGCTGTATGGCTCCACAGAAACCGCCGTGTTCGTCTGTTTGCAGCCCGATCATGAGGCGCGCGCGGACACGGTGGGTATCCCGATTGAGGGTGTGGAAATCAAGGTGTCCGATGAGGGCGAAATTCTGGTGCGCTCGCCGGGCTTGCTCAAGGAATACTACAAAAACCCGCAAGCCACCGCGGAGGTGCTGGGCGCCGATGGTTGGTACCACACCAGCGATGCAGGCTTCATCGACAGCCACGGCCATTTGAAAATCATCGACCGCGTCAAGGATGTAGGCCGCTTAAAAGGGGGAGCGTTTGATGCCGCCATGTTCGCGCCCAAGTATGTGGAAAACAAACTCAAGTTCTTCCCCTACATCAAAGAAGCGGTGGCCTATGGTGATGGACGCGAAAAGGTGTGTGTGTTCATCAACATTGACTTTGATGCGGTGGGCAACTGGGCCGAGCGTCGCAATTTGCCTTATGCCGGCTACACCGATCTGGCGCAAAAATCGGCGGTGTACGAGATGATCAAAACCTGCGTGGAGCAGGTGAATGCAGATTTGAGCGAAGACGATTTGCTCGCCGGCAGCCAGATCAGCCGCTTCCTGGTGTTGCACAAAGAGCTCGATGCCGATGACGGTGAACTCACCCGCACCAACAAGGTCCGGCGCGGCTTCATCGCGGAGAAATACCAGGTCCTGATCGACGCGCTGTACGGTGGCAAACACGAGCAATTCATCGAAACCCAAGTCAAGTTCGAAGACGGTCGCACGGGCAGTGTGAGCGCCACCCTGAAAATTGAAGACGCCCAAACATTCCAGCCGGTAAAGGCCGCAGCATGAGCACCACAACCCTTCAAGAAAACACTGCGCCGGCCGCTCCCGCAGGCGGCAAGCGCATTGGCGATGTGATTCTGGACATCCAAAACATCAGCTTGTCATTTGGTGGCGTGAAGGCACTCACCGACATCTCCTTCAATGTGCGCGAGCATGAAATCCGCGCCATCATCGGCCCCAATGGCGCGGGCAAGAGCTCCATGCTCAACTGCATCAACGGCGTGTATGTGCCGCAGCATGGCAGCATCACTTTTCGCGGCCAAAAATTTGACCACATGGACAGCCGCCAGGTGGCAGAGATGGGCATTGCGCGGACCTTTCAGAACCTGGCACTGTTCAAAGGCATGAACGTGATTGACAACATCATGACCGGGCGCAACCTGCACATGAAGAGCAATCTGTTCATGCAGGCGCTGCGCGTGGGACCCGCCGAGCGCGAAGAAATCCGTCACCGTGAGTTTGTTGAGCACATCATCGACTTTCTGGAAATCCAGGCCCATCGCAAGATGCCGGTAGGGCAGTTGCCGTATGGCTTGCAAAAACGGGTGGATTTGGGACGTGCGCTGGCCATGGCCCCGCAAGTCTTGTTGCTCGACGAGCCCATGGCGGGTATGAACGTTGAAGAAAAGCAGGACATGTGCCGCTTCATTCTGGATGTGAACGACGAGTTCGGCACCACCGTGGTGTTGATCGAACACGACATGGGCGTGGTGATGGACATCTCCGACCGTGTGGTGGTGCTGGATTACGGCAAGAAAATTGGTGATGGCGCCCCCGAAGAAGTGCGCAACAACCCGGAGGTCATCAGCGCCTACCTGGGTACATCACATTAAGGAGCGCACACAACATGGCATTTTTTCTGGAAACCCTGTTTGGCGGCCTGATGGCCGGCATGCTGTATTCGCTGGTGGCGCTGGGCTTTGTGCTGATTTTCAAGGCCTCGGGCGTGTTCAACTTTGCGCAAGGCGCCATGGTGCTGTTTGCCGCCTTGGCGATGGCACGACTGTGTGAGTTCCTGCCCATTTGGACCGTCATCGACAACCGTTTCATCACCGACGTGCTGGCTTTTGTCTTAGCCGGCGGTGTCATGTTTGTGGTGGCCTGGCTGATTGAGCGCTTGGTGCTGCGACACTTGGTCAACCAAGAAGGCGCCACCTTGCTGATGGCCACCTTGGGCATTGCTTATTTTCTGGAAGGCCTGGGTCAGGCCATTTTCGGCAGCGACATTTACAAGATCGATATCGGCATGCCCAAAGAGCCGATCTTCGTGTTGGACACGGTGTTCGAAGGCGGCATTCTGATCAACAAGGAAGACCTGATCGCGGCGTTCATCGCTGCAGGCTTGGTGGCCTTGCTCAGTGTGTTCTTTCAGAAAACCTCGACGGGCCGGGCGCTGCGCGCTGTGGCCGATGACCACCAAGCGGCACAGTCCATTGGTATTCCGCTCAACCGCATCTGGGTCATCGTCTGGTGTGTGGCTGGTGTGGTCGCTCTCGTGGCCGGGATGATCTGGGGCAGCAAACTGGGCGTTCAGTTTTCGCTGGCCACGGTCGCCTTGCGTGCTTTGCCGGTGGTGATTTTGGGCGGCCTCACTTCCGTGCCAGGCGCCATCATCGGCGGCCTGATCATCGGGGTGGGCGAGAAGCTCTCCGAAGTTTTTCTGGGCCCGTATGTGGGCGGCGGCATTGAAATCTGGTTCGCCTATGTGCTGGCGCTGGTGTTCCTGCTGTTTCGTCCGCAAGGCCTGTTCGGCGAAAAAATCATTGACCGCGTGTGAGGTAGCAAACCATGTTTTACAGAGAGAACGGTCAATTCAAAACGACCTACCGGGCTGACCAGCAGATCTTCCCGATTGCACAAGACCGCTGGGTCATTGCTTTGCTGGTAGCCGCCGCGTTTTTCGTGGTGCCCTTCCTCACCACCGATTACATCTTTCGCGCGGTGCTGATCCCCTTTCTGATCATGTCGCTGGCGGCGCTCGGGGTGAACATTCTGGTGGGCTACTGCGGTCAGATTTCCCTGGGCTCAGGTGCCTTCTTGGCGGTCGGCGCTTACGGCGCATTTAATTTCTTTGTTCGTATTCCCGGCATGCCGCTGATTCCTGCGCTGATTTTGGGCGGCTTGTGTGCAACCGCCTTTGGCGTGATGTTCGGACTGCCCAGCTTGCGCGTCAAAGGTTTGTATTTGGCGGTAGCCACGCTGGCGGCGCAGTTCTTCAGCGACTGGATGTTCCTGCGCATCAACTGGTTCACCAACGGGTCTTCTTCGGGCTCCGTCTCTGTGAGTGAGCTGCAGGTATTCGGAATGCCCATTGACAGCGCCCAGAGCAAGTACTGGTTCTGCCTGTCGATTCTGGTGGTGATGGCGCTGTTGGCCAAGAACCTGGTGCGTGGCGCAATCGGTCGTGAGTGGATGGCCATTCGCGACATGGACGTGGCCGCTGCGGTGATCGGTATCCGCCCCATGTACGCCAAGCTCAGCGCCTTTGCGGTCAGCTCCTTCATCATCGGCGTGGCCGGTGGCTTGTGGGCCTTTGTTTATCTGGGGGCCTGGGAGCCGGCCGCCTTCTCGGTGGATATTTCTTTCCGACTGCTCTTCATGGTGATCATCGGCGGCTTGGGCTCCATCATGGGCAGCTTCTTTGGTGCCGCTTTCATCGTGGTGCTGCCCATTTTCTTGAGCCAGTTTTTGCCGATGCTCAGCGGCTTGGTCGGCTTGGAAATTTCCACCGCCGACACGTCGCATGCCGAGCTGATGATTTTTGGTGCACTGATTGTGTGGTTCCTGATCGTGGAGCCCCACGGCCTGGCCAAGTTGTGGTCCATCGGCAAGCAAAAATTGCGGCTGTGGCCTTTCCCTCATTGAGTTTTCCTCGTGCTTCAACATTTTTAATCTGAAGGAGACAACCATGAAGCTTTCTAAACTGGTGCTGAGCGTTGCCGTTTTGGCGGCCGCCACACTGACCACGGGTGCCTGGGCGCAGGCCAAAGAGCAGTTCTTCCCGCTCTTGTCTTACCGCACCGGCCCCTATGCCCCTAACGGCGTGCCGTGGGCGAACGGCAAGCAGGATTACCTCAAGCTGATCAATGCGCGAGATGGCGGTATCAACGGCGTCAAGCTCACCTATGAAGAGTGCGAAACCGGTTACGCCACCGACCGTGGTGTGGAATGCTACGAGCGCCTCAAGAGCCGCCCGGGCGTGGCCGTGTTTGACCCGCAAGCCACCGGCATCACCTTCGCGTTGACCGAAAAAGCGCCGGCTGACAAAGTCGCCCTGCTCACCTTGGGCTATGGCTTGTCCATTGCGCAAGACGGCATGGCGTTCAAATGGAACTTTGCTTTGATGGGCAGCTACTGGACGGCGGCTGACATTTTGATCCAGCACCTGGGTAAAAAAGAAGGTGGTCTGGACAAGCTCAAGGGCAAGAAAATTGCTCTGGTCTACCACGACAGCCCGTTTGGCAAAGAGCCCATGCCGCTGCTGGAAGAGCGTCAGAAGATGCATGGATTTGAGCTGATCAAAATCCCGGTCACCGCGCCTGGCGTCGAGCAAAAAAGCGCCTGGTTGCAAGTGCGCCAACAGCGTCCTGACTATGTGCTGTTGTGGGGCTGGGGTGTGATGAATTCCACCGCCTTGAAAGAAGCACAAGCCACCGGTTACCCGCGCGAAAAAATGTACGGCGTGTGGTGGGCTGGTGCCGAGCCTGACGTGAAAGACGTGGGCGAAGGTGCCAAAGGCTACAACGCGCTGGCATTGAACACCTCGGGCCAGGAACCCAAAGTGATTCAGGAAATCTTGAAGCACGTGCACGGCAAAGGCCAAGGCACGGGTCCTAAAGACGAAGTGGGCTCGGTGCTCTACACCCGTGGTGTGATCATCCAGATGCTGAGTATCGAAGCCGTTCGCCGCGCGCAAGAGCGTTTTGGCAAAGGCAAGGTCATGACCGGCGAGCAAGTGCGCTGGGGTCTGGAAAACCTGGCGCTGGATCAGAAACGTCTGGACGCGCTGGGCTTCACCGGCATCATGCGCCCCTTGAGCACCTCGTGTGCCGACCACATGGGTTCGACCGCTGCGCGCGTGCAGACCTGGGACGGCAAGAAATGGAGCTTTGTGTCTGACTTCATCGAAGCCGATGAACAAATCATCAAGCCCATGGTCAAGGCCGCTTCCGAGAAATACCTGAGCGACAAGAAGATGACCCGCCGTTCACCGGCTGATTGCCAGTCTTGATCATCGCTGAAGCGACGCCCTGAGTCAGGGCATGTTGGTGGCTCCACCGAGCCGCCAACTGAAAGTGTGACGGGCTTGCACTTTCAGTTGGTCACAAGAGAACAGCATGGACACATCAAACATCATCCTCAACGTCAATGGCATTGAAGTCATCTACAACCACGTGATTCTGGTGCTCAAGGGCGTGTCCCTTCAGGTGCAGCAAGGTCAAATCGTGGCGATTCTGGGCGGCAATGGCGCGGGCAAGACAACCACCTTGCGCGCCATCTCCAACCTGTTGCGCGGCGAGCGTGGCGAGGTCACCAAAGGCTCGATCGAATTGCGGGGTGAGCGCATCGAAAACCTCTCCCCGTCCGACCTGGTGCAGCGCGGCGTGGTCCAGGTGATGGAAGGGCGTCACTGCTTTGCGCATTTGACGATCGAAGAAAACTTGTTGACGGGCGCCTACACCCGCAAGAGCAGCGCCGAAGTGGCCGCCAATCTGGAGAAGGTCTACACCTACTTTCCGCGCTTGAAAACCCGCCGCACCTCCCAAGCCGCCTACACATCCGGGGGCGAGCAGCAAATGTGTGCGATTGGTCGCGCGCTGATGGCCAATCCCAGCATGGTGCTGTTAGATGAGCCGTCCATGGGCTTGGCGCCGCAGATCGTGGAAGAGGTGTTCGAGATTGTGAAAGACCTCAACCAAAAGGAGAAAGTCACTTTCCTGCTGGCTGAGCAAAACACCAACATGGCGCTCAAGTACGCCGACTACGGCTACATCATGGAGTCCGGCCGGATTGTGATGGATGGTGCCGCCAGCGACTTGGCCAATAACGAAGACGTCAAAGAGTTTTACCTCGGTGTGGGCGGCGGCGAGCGCAAGAGCTTTAAGGATGTGAAGAGCTACAAGCGGCGCAAACGCTGGCTCGCTTGAGTCCCGCGTTCAATCCATTTTCACAAGCGCACACCATGACCGATTTTTACGACGCCTTAGAACACCGTACCCCCGAACAACGCGAAGCCGCCCTGATGGCCGCTTTGCCAAAGCAGATTGCGCATGCGCAGGCCCATGCCAGTGCATTCACCGAATCTTTGGCCGGCGTTCAAGCCGAACTCGTCAATTCCCGGCAGGCTTTGGCGCACTTGCCGGTGATTCGCAAGTACGAGTTGCTGGAGCGCCAAAAAGCCCTGCGCGCTAAGGATGTTTTCGGTGGTTTTTCTGCGCTGCGTTTTGGCAAAGCCATGCCGCGTGTGTTTTCCAGCCCCGGCCCGATTTATGAGCCTGAGGGCGCGGGCGCTGACTACTGGCGCGTAGCCCGGTCGATGTTTGCGGCGGGTTTTCGCCCCGGCGACCTGGTGCACAACGGCTTTAGCTACCACTTCACGCCGGCCGGCTCCATGATGGAAACCGGCGCGCATGCGCTGGGGTGCACGGTGTTCCCCGGCGGCACGGGTCAAACCGAACAGCAGGTACAAGCCATGGCCGAACTGCGGCCCAATGGCTACATTGGCACGCCGAGTTTTCTGAAAATCATTCTGGAAAAAGCAGCGGACATGAGCGTGGCGCTGCCCAGCCTGCGCAAAGCCCTGGTCGGCGGTGAGGCCTTCATGCCCTCCTTGCGTGACTGGCTGGCCGAGCAGGGTGTGACGGCCTACCAGTTTTATGGCACGGCCGACTTGGGCACCATCGCCTATGAAACCACGGCCCGCCAGGGGTTGGTGTTGGACGAAGGTGTGATTGTGGAGATCGTGCGCCCCGGCACCGGCGACCCGGTGCCGGAGGGCGAGGTGGGCGAACTGGTGGTCACCACCTTGAACCCGGATTACCCGCTGATTCGTTTCGGTACCGGCGACTTGTCCGCTGTTCTGCCGGGCAGCTGCCCCAGCGGGCGCACCAACACCCGCATCAAGGGTTGGATGGGTCGTGCAGACCAAACCACCAAGGTACGCGGCATGTTTGTGCATCCCGGTCAGATTGCCGACGTGGCCAAGCGTTTCCCGCAGGTCCTCAAAGCACGACTGGTGGTCAGCGGTGAGATGGCTAATGACCAGATGGCCCTGCATGTGGAAGTGGCCGCTGGGGCGTCTGAGGAGCTGGCCGGCAAGATCGGCGAGGCCGTACGGGATGTCACCAAACTGCGCAGCGAGGTCAAGTTGGTGGCGTCAGGCAGCTTGCCCAATGACGGCAAAGTGATTGAAGACGCTCGGTCTTATCAATAAACCTTTGACTTGGGGCATCCAGCGTACGTTTAGATGCCATACCGGAGGCCGACTAAGTAGTTTCCATCTGGCCACGGTCTTTGGAGCACGGGTAGACTGCAACATTGAATTCAACAGGAGATCAATATGAAACGTTTGCTGTTTGCGGTGGCGGCTTGTGCTGCAGCCTTGGGTGCACACGCCCAGTCTTATCCGACGGCCAAGCCCATCACCATCGTCGTGCCTTTTGCCGCTGGCGGCCCCACCGACCGTGTGGCGCGTGATCTGGCCGAGGCCATGCGCAAGCCGCTGGGCGGCGTGAGCATCGTGGTGGACAACGCGGCCGGTGCGGGCGGCTCCATTGGCGCCAACAAGGTGGCCAAAGCCAACCCGGACGGCTACACCTTGCTCTTGCACCACATCGGCATGGCCACCATGCCCACGCTGGTGCGCAATTTGCCTTTCAAGGTCGACAGTGATTTTGAGTATTTGGGTGCAGTCAACGACGTCCCGATGACGGTCATTGGCCGCCCCTCGCTGCCCGCGAACAACATGAAAGAGTTGCTGGCCTGGCTCAACCAGAACAAAGGCAAGGTCAATCTGGGCAATGCCGGCGCAGGTGCGGCTTCCCACTTGTGTGGCCTGTTGTTTCAAAACGCCCTGCAACAAGACATGACGACCGTGCCCTACAAGGGCACCGCACCGGCCATGACCGATTTGATTGGCGGCCAGATTGACCTGATGTGCGATCAAACGACCAACACCACCAGTCAGATTGAAGCGAAAAAAGTCAAAGCTTTTGCGGTGACCACCGCCAAGCGCTTGACCACGCCTGCGCTCAAAGATTTGCCGACCATGCAAGAGGCTGGTTTTGCAGGGTTTGAAGTCACGATCTGGCATGGTCTGTATGCACCCAAAGGCACGCCGGCCGACATTCTGACCAAACTCAACGCGGCGCTCAAAGTGGCCTTGAAAGATGCTGACTTCATCAAAAAGCAAGAGGGTTTGGGCGCCGTGGTGGTGGCTGACAAGCGCATGGAGCCGGCCGAGCACAAGAAATTTGTCGCCGCTGAAATCGCCAAATGGAGCCCCATCATCAAGGCCGCTGGCGTTTACGCGGATTGAGCTGCGGCCATGTCGACTGCAAGAGCCACCTTCGGGTGGCTTTTTTGCAACCAAAGCGTGTTGGACTCATCTAAACTGTGCGACTTCAAGAGGAGATAGACATGTTCACGCCATTGCAAAAGCAAACCCGACGTCACCTGGCACTGGGCTTCATCGCCGCATTAGGGCTGTTGAGTGCCCTGAGCCCAGCCCACGCGCAAACCGCTTGGCCGAGTAAGCCGGTGAAGATCGTCGTGCCGTTTGCACCCGGCGGCACTACAGACATTCTGGCCCGCGCCGTGGCGCCGGAATTGTCCAAAGCCTTCGGCCAAACCTTTTTTGTGGAAAACAAAGCCGGTGCGGGCGGCAACCTCGGCGCTGACGTGGTCGCCAAGTCACCTGCCGATGGCTACACCCTGCTCATGGGCACCGTGGGAACCCACGGCATCAACAAGGCCTTGTACGACAAGATGCCGTTTGACCCGGTGAAGGACTTCGCGCCGATCACCTTGGTGGCCGCGGTGCCCAATGTGATGATCATGAACACCGAGAAGGCCCGCAGCATGGGCATCAACAATGTGATGGACTTCATCAAGTACGCCAAGGCGCATCCCGCCCAGCTGAACATGGCGTCCAGCGGTAACGGCACCTCCATCCACCTGGCCGGCGAATTGTTCAAGAGCATGAGCGGCACCTTCATGTTGCACTTCCCTTACCGCGGCTCCAGCCCGGCGTTACTGGACATGCTGGCCGGCAATATGGATGTGATGTTCGACAACCTGCCCTCGAGCATGCAGCACATCAAGAGCGGCAAGCTCAAGGCCTTGGCGGTGACGAGTTCGCAGCGTTCAGCCGCTTTGCCCGATGTCCCGACGATTGAAGAGGCCGCCAAGCTCAAGGGCTTTGAGGCCAGCAGCTGGTTCGGTTTGCTGGCCCCGGCCGGCACGCCCAACGATGTCGTGCTGCGGATTCAGCAGGAAACCGCCAAAGCCTTGAATACACCGGCCATCAAGGAAAAAATGCTGGCACAAGGCGCCATTCCCAGCGGGAACACCCCGCAGGAATTTGCCAAGCTGATCGACTCAGAAATCCGCAAATGGGCGCAAGTGGTCAAGGCCTCTGGCGCCAAGGTGGACTGAGCCGCTGAACAGGCCGGGGCTACACGCCCCAGACGATTTCTTTGTCGGCTTTTTGACAGCGTCTGAGCATGTCCAAAAACGGCGCCGCACGCTGGCGAAGCGACACCTCCGCAAAACGCGGCGCGTCTTTGCCTTGGGCCAGCGCTTGGGCCGCAGCGGCTTGACGCGCGGCTTCTTCATGCGCCACAGCGGCCTCCAAGGTGGCGATGGCTTGAGGTATCTGCTCGGGCAAGAGAATCCCTTTGGCGCTGCTGTCGGGCTCCCCGCCTTTGCCAATGAGTTGCAGTAATTGGAAGCCGTTGGCTTGCAACATGATGAGGTCGGCGGTCGCTTTGGATTTAAATTTGTACAGCATGGGGACTCAGCTTTCAATGGGTTCGTGATGAAGGTAGCATGCGCGTGATGGACAAGCAAGCCAATTCAGACCCCTCGTCGTCATCTGCGCCGGCGTTGCCCCCCAGCGGACCGCTGGCCGGCCTCAAAGTGCTGGAACTCGGTCAGCTGATCGCCGGGCCGTTTGCGGCCAAGACGCTGGCCGATTTCGGCGCCGACGTCATCAAAATCGAGACGCCTCAAACAGGTGACCCCTTGCGCAAATGGCGCTTGCTCAAAGACGGCACGTCGGTGTGGTGGCAAGTGCAGTCGCGCAACAAACGCTCGGTCGCGCTCGATTTGAAGTTGCCCCAGGCGCAAGACATCGTGCGTCGACTCGCCCGCGAGGCTGATGTGCTGATTGAAAACTTCCGTCCTGGTGCCATGGAAGGCTGGGGTTTGGGGCCGGATGATTTGCAGGCCCTCAACCCGGGGCTGATCATGTTGCGCATCAGCGGTTACGGGCAAACCGGCCCCTACCGTGACCGGCCCGGCTTTGGCGTGGTGGCAGAAGCCATGGGGGGCATGCGGCACCTCACGGGCGAGCCCGGCCGGGTGCCCGTGCGCGTGGGCGTGAGCATCGGGGACACGCTGGCGTCCCTGCACGGCGTCATCGGCATCTTGATGGCTTTGCAGCATCGACACGCCACGGTCAGCGCGCAAGCGCCCCAAGGTGTGGGGCAGGTGATTGATGTGGCGCTGTATGAAGCCGTGTTCAACTGCATGGAAAGCCTGCTGCCTGAATACAGTGCCTTTGGCGCGGTGCGCGGCGCGGCCGGCAGCGCCTTACCCGGTATCGCTCCGAGCAATGCTTACTTGTGCAAAGACGGCGGCTACGCGCTGATCGCCGGCAATGGCGACAGTATTTTCAAGCGGCTTATGCAGTGCATTGCGCGCCCGGATCTGGCCCGTGACCCTGCACTGGCCGACAACGCGGGGCGGGTCCAGCGGGTGTCGCAGATTGATGCCGCCATCGGCCAATGGGCGATGGCACACACGGTGGACGAGGTGCTGGCCATCTTGGATGAAGCGTCCGTGCCCGCCGGGAAAATCTACACCGTGGCGGACATCGCGGCCGACCCCCACTACGCAGCACGCGGCATGTTGGCGCAGATCACGATGGACGATGGCAGCCTTCTCACGGTGCCCGGCATCGTGCCCAAACTGTCGCTCACGCCGGGCTCACACCGGCGCAATGCGCCGACCTTGGGCCAAGACACGCGTGCGGTGCTGCGCGAAGTGGGCTTGAGCGAAGCACAAATCAGCGAGCTGAGCGCGCGCGGCGTTATCGACTGAAGCGCCCGTGTGTCCCCGACCGGGGAGGTGAGCCGAAAGGCGCGGCGTTGATGTCCGACTCAGGACGGCGTGCTGCTTGCAGGCGGCGCTGAGGCCGCGTAGGCGCTCATCAGTTGCAGCAAGTGTGCGCGGTGTTCGCCTTGCATGTAGGGTGCAAGCAAACTCAGCGCATGTGCACCGCCGCGCAGTAAAGCCGCTTGTCCGCTGTCGGGCTCCAGCGCATGCCGCGGGTCGCACACGTACTCATAACTCAGCCAATAGGTGAGGACCACCACCAAACTGGTGGCAACGGTGCGGGTTTGCGCGCCGTCAATTTGCAAAGTGCCGGCCCGTCGCATGCTGTCGAGCATCGCTTCAAAGGCGGCCGCTTTGTTCTGCAGCGCTTGACGGATGTGGGTTTCGAGCCGGCGGTTCTTGCTCAGCAAATCGTTCAGATCACGGTAAAGAAACCGGTACGCCCAGATCAGCTCGAACAGGCTGTGCATGAAAAACCAGGCATCTTCTACGTCTTGCACCGAGGTGCTGGCTTGGAGCAGATCACCCAAAGCTTGTTCATACAGATCGAACAAGGCGTTGATTAGCTCATCTTTGGCGGGGTAGTGGTAATACAGGTTGCCCGGACTGATGTGGAGTTCCGAAGAAATCAATGTGGTCGACACATTGGGTTCACCAAAGCGGTTGAACAGTGTCAGGCTGACTTCCAAAATTCGTTGTGCCGTGCGACGCGGCGCTTTTTTCACCATGTGCGACCCCAGAGATGGACTATTCGGGGGGGGGCTTTATTTGGTCACCCGGCTGGACTTGCGTGCCACTTTTTTGGCGGAGGCGGTTGCTGAGGCGCGGGGCTTGGCTGTCAGCGTTTTAACGGTCTGATTCAAGGCTTCAACCTGCGCCCGAAGTGCCTGCACTTCAGCGGCCGAGGGCATGCCCAAGCGGTGCAAGGCTTTGGCCACACGTTCTTCAAAAATGGATTCCAGCTTGTCCCATTGGCCCGTAGCGCGTGAGCCCATTTCCTGCGCCATGCTGGTCATGCGTTGGGCAGCTTCTGACAATTTATCTTCGGCAGCCTGGTGGGTTTTGCGCTGCATGGCTGTGCCTTCTTTGACCAAAGCATCGAACACGCGGGTGCCTTCTTCCTGCGCTTTGGTAAATGCGCCCAGGCCTGCCAGCCAGATTTGCTGGGCAGAATCTTTCACATTGGCCGTAAAAGCCGCGTTGTCGTGCGTTTTTTGGGATTTAGATGGAGCAGCCATGGTGGATATCCTTGGTTTGAATACGACAACCATCACTGTACGCCGACTTGGGGTCGGTTAACAGGGGGTTACTGAGCGGATAAAACCGGGTGGGATAATCTGCAAGACAACAACCACACCCACACCACCCATGTGTGGCTGCGGGGGACAAAAGGGGAACCTATGATTTTTGTGACAGGTGGCGCAGGGTTCATCGGCGCCAATTTCGTGCTGGACTGGTTGGCCCAAAGCAGCGAGCCGGTCCTTAATCTGGACAAGTTGACCTACGCGGGTAATTTGCAAAACCTGGCGTCCTTGCAAGGTGATGCCCGTCATGTTTTTGTACGCGGTGATATTGGTGATGCGCCGCTGGTAGCCGAGTTATTGGCCAAGCACCGGCCACGTGCGCTTGTTAACTTTGCGGCCGAGTCCCATGTGGACCGTTCCATTCACGCCCCAGAAGACTTTATCCAGACCAATAT
>CANGMW010000023.1 GCA_947454695.1 Comamonadaceae bacterium
AAGGAGGGCGGGCCTTCACGGGACTGGCTCAACCCGGAGTTGGGTTTCCTGGTCAGTCCGCGTGCCCGCACCAAAGTGCGCGCCTGGTTCAACGCACAGCAACTGCATGAGACCACCGCTAAAGGCCGCGAAGCGGTTGAAAAACTCTTACAACGCGAGGGCAAGACCGCCGTCAAACTCGATGACCTGGCCTCGCAACTGGGCTTCAAGTCGGCGGATGACTTGTTCGAAGTGGTGGGTAAAGACGAATTCTCGCTGCGCAACATTGAAATCGTGTTGCGCCCGCCCGAACCCGTTGCGGCTTCGACCGATCAACCGGTCCTGCGCAAATCCCGAAGCGAGGGCAGTTCTCGCGGCGGCGTGTTGGTCGTCGGGGTGGAGTCGCTCATGACCCAACTGGCTAAGTGCTGCAAGCCCGCACCGCCTGATCTGATTTGTGGATTCGTTACCCGGGGCAAAGGTGTGAGCGTGCACCGCACCGATTGTTTGAATTTACGCGAACTGGTGGCGCGCAATGCCGAGCGGGTGATCGACGTGCAGTGGGGGCAGCCTAAAGGTGCTGACGCGCCCTTGTACCCGGTCGATGTCACCATTGAAGCGACCGACCGGCAAGGCTTGCTGCGCGACATTCTGGAAGTATTTTCCAAAGAAAAATTGAATGTGGTGGGCGCCCAAACCCAAACCATCAAGGAAACCGCCTGGATGACGCTGACGGTTGAAGTCTCGGACTCTCAGCGTTTGCTCAAAGTGCTGAGCGCCGTCAAGGTACTCAAAGGTGTTCGCTCGGCGCGCCGCAAATGAGCGGCGCAGATCCCCAACGATTCAATGCGGGCTGATCACAGCACGGTCTTGCGAACCGCGTGTTCCCACTGGGCCATCAGTTCCGTTGCATAGGCGGGTGCATGCTGTGGGGTGAAGCGCCGCTGAACGCGCCAGAGCTGACCGATTTCGTCGGTGCTGCTGTAAATACCGGTTGAAAGTCCGGCCAAGTAGGCCGCGCCCAAAGCCGTGGTCTCCACCACCTCGGGTCGCACCACGTCAATCCCTAAGAGGTCTGCCTGAAATTGCATGAGCAGATCGTTCACACAGGCGCCGCCGTCTACCCGCAGTTCCCGGACCGGCTCGGCGCCGGATTGCGCCAAATCACGCCCCATGGCTTGCAACAAGGCAGCGCTTTGAAAAGCGATGCTCTCCAACGCAGCGCGGGCGATGTGGGCTACTGTGCTGCCGCGCGTGAGACCGGTGATCGAGCCGCGTGCATCGGCTTTCCAGTAGGGCGCACCGAGCCCGGTGAAGGCGGGCACGACCATCACCCCGCCAGAATCCGGCACGGTTTCGGCCAGGGCTTGTACCTCGTTGCTGTGCTTGATCGCACCCAGCCCGTCGCGCAGCCACTGCACCACGGCGCCGCCCACAAACACGCTGCCTTCAATGGCAAATTGGGTGTGTGCATCGGCTTGTGCCGCGCTGGTGGTGATCAAACCGTTTTTGGACTGCATGCCGTGTCCACCGGTGTGCATCAACATGAAGCAACCGGTGCCGTAGGTGTTCTTAACCATCCCTGCCTTGAAACAGGCTTGTCCAAACAGCGCGCTTTGCTGATCGCCGGCCACACCCCCGATCGGGATAGAAGCGCCTAAAAATTCAGGGCGTACCTCGCCGAAAGACGCACTGGAAGCCAGCGCCTTGGGCATGATGTGGGCCGGGATGCGCAAAGCCTCGAGCAGTTCAACATCCCAGGCGTTGCGGTGGATATTGAAGAGCATCGTGCGTGATGCGTTGCTCACATCGGTCACATGCGCCGTGCCCCCGGTGAGCTTCCACATCAGCCAGCTGTCCACCGTACCAAACAGCAATTCGCCGCGCTCGGCCTGGGTTCGCGCTTCGGGTACGTTGTCCAAAATCCACTGCAGCTTGGTGCCGGAAAAATAGGCATCCACCAGCAGCCCTGTTTTGCGCTGAATGGTGTCGGCAAGGCCTTGTTCCCGCAGCCTCACACAGGCGGGCTCTGCCCGGCGGTCTTGCCAGACGATGGCGTTGTAAACCGGCTGACCTGTCTTTTTGTTCCACACCACGCTGGTCTCGCGCTGGTTGGTGATCCCCAGGGCGCTGACGTCGCGCGCCGTGATGCCGGCTTTGGCCAGCGCCTCCACGGCGGTGGCCAACTGGGTTTGCCAGATTTGCATCGGATCGTGCTCAACCCAGCCCGGCTGCGGGTAGATCTGGGTGATTTCTTGCTGCGCCATCGAGACGATTTGCCCCGCCTGGTTGAAGACGATGCTGCGTGAACTGGAAGTGCCTTGGTCGAGGGCGAGAATGTAGGTCATAGTTTTATTGTCATGCAACAAGGCTTCACTCGGCAATATGCACTTGCACCTGTGCATCCTCAAACAACGCTGCAAACGGGGCGGGCGGGAGTGCGTCCGTGAACAGCCGGTCAATCTGCGAGATGGTGCCGACTTGCACCATGGCCGGACGGTTGAATTTGCTTTGGTCTGCGGCCAACCAGACTTCACGGGCATGCGACAGGATGGTTTGCGACACCTTGACTTCGCGGTAGTCATAGTCCCGTAAAGAGCCATCGGACTCAATACCGGAGATGCCGATCAAGGCAATATCAACCTTGAATTGCCGGATGAAATCCACCGCCGCCTCGCCCACAATGCCTTGGTCGCGTCCGCGCACCACACCGCCCACCACGATCACCTCGCTGTGGGGGTTGGCGCTCAGGATACTGGCCACATTCAAATTGTTGGTGATCACGCGCAAGCCCGTGTGGCGCAGCAGCGCACGTGCAATGGCTTCGGTGGTTGTGCCGATGTTGAGGATCAATGAGCAATCATTGGGCACCTCAGCGGCCACACTGCGGGCAATGCGGGTTTTTTCCTGAGAGTGCAGATTGACCCGTTGCTGATGGCCGATGTTCTCGGTGGTGGAACTGGGCACACGCACACCGCCGTGAAAACGCGTCAACTGGCCGGACTCCGCCAGCCGCTGCACATCACGACGCACCGTCTGCAAGGTCACTCCGAGTTGTTCGGCCAGCTGCTCCACTGTCACAGAGCCCTGTTCCTGCACCATTTTGAGCAGGGTAATTTGTCGCGGATTGGCGTTCATGTTTCCAGTTTTTCTTGTGTCTGATCAAACTGCAAGAACTTTAAACCGAACAAAAACGAATCTTTTAAGGGTTAATACGCATCAATAAAGAAAATAAACGAACAATAATTCTCGAGGAAAGCCATTTAAATGGGCTTTGGGATCGTCAATTTACAAAGGTGTTGGGATGCAGTTGTCTCTTGAGGGTGTGAGTAAAAAAGTCGGGCCGCAGACCTGGCTGTACGACATGAGTCTTGCGCCTCAAAGCTCAAACGTCACGGTGCTGCTGGGCGCCACCCAAGCAGGCAAAACCAGCCTGATGCGCATCATGGCGGGACTGGATGTGCCAACGACGGGCCAAGTTCTGGTGGATGGCAACCATGTGGTGGGCGTGCCGGTGCGCGAACGCAATGTCTCCATGGTTTACCAGCAGTTCATCAATTACCCCTCCATGAAGGTGAGAGACAACATTGGCTCACCCATGAAGTTGCGGGGAGAGAAAAACATCGCCCAGCGTGTCCAAGCCCTGGCCGAGAAGTTGCACATCGAGATGTTTTTGGACCGCTATCCCACCGAGTTGTCGGGTGGGCAGCAACAGCGAGTGGCATTGGCGCGCGCCTTGGCCAAGGGCGCGCCTTTGATGCTTTTGGATGAGCCCTTGGTGAATCTGGACTACAAGCTTCGCGAAGAACTGCGCGAAGAACTCGGCGCTTTGTTTGCCGCAGGCGAGTCGACGGTCATTTACGCGACCACCGAACCGGGCGAAGCCTTGTTGCTGGGCGGCTATACCGCGGTCATGGATGCAGGTGAGTTGCTGCAATACGGCCCGACGGCCGAGGTTTTTCATCGCCCCCAATCCTTGCGTGTAGCGCGGGCCTTCAGCGACCCCCCGATGAACCTGATGTCAGCCACTGCGACCGCGCAAGGTGTGCAGCTCAACGCAGGGCCCTCGATCGGACTGAGTTTGCCGGCCACGGCCAGCGCGCAGCTCACGCTGGGCGTTCGTGCCAGCGCCGTGCGTGTGCAAGCCCAGCCTGGGGATATGCGCTTGGACGGGCAAGTTGAACTGGCCGAGATCAGCGGTTCGGATACTTTTGTGCATGTGGCCACGCCCGTGGGCAATGTGGTCGCACAGTTGACGGGCGTTCACTATTTTGAGTTGGGGCTGCCCATTCAGCTTTATGTGCAACCCTCGCAGGTGTATGTGTTTGATGCCTCTGGCCAATTGTTGCTCGCGCCTGCGCGTGCCAAGGGGTAAACATGGCGCGCATAGAACTTGACTTGGCGCACGCCTACAAACCCAACCCTCAGCAGGACAGCGACTATGCCTTGTTGCCGCTGAAGATGACCTTCCAGGACGGCGGTGCCTACGCTTTGCTGGGGCCGTCCGGCTGTGGCAAAACGACCATGCTCAACATCATGTCCGGCTTGCTGACACCTTCGCAAGGCCGGGTCTTGTTTGATGGGCAGGATGTCACCCATGCCACGCCGCAAGCCCGCAATATCGCGCAGGTATTCCAGTTCCCGGTGATTTACGACACCATGACGGTGGCAGAGAACCTGGCCTTTCCGCTGCGTAATCGTCACTGGGCACAAGACAAAATCAAACAACGCGTCGGGCAGATCGCTGAGATGCTGGAGATGAGTGGACAACTCAACCAACGCGCTGCGGGCTTGTCGGCTGATGCTAAGCAAAAAATTTCTTTAGGCCGAGGCCTGGTTCGTCCCGATGTGTCAGCGGTGTTGTTCGATGAGCCCTTGACGGTGATTGACCCGCATCTGAAATGGCAGCTGCGCCGCAAACTCAAGCAAATTCACCATGAACTCAAGCTCACTTTGATATACGTGACCCACGACCAGGTTGAAGCGCTCACGTTTGCCGAGCAGGTGGTGGTCATGACCCGGGGCCGGGCCGTGCAAGTGGGTTCTCCCGCAGACCTATTCGAGCGCCCCAGCCACACCTTTGTCGGTAATTTCATCGGTTCACCCGGCATGAATTTTTTGACTGCTGACGTGGGGTCGCACGGTCTGCATCTGGGACAACGCGTTTTGCCCTTGCCACAGGGCGTATCCCTGCCCACAGGTCAGCTCAAGCTGGGTGTACGTCCCGAATACCTGGCCTTGAGCCATTCGGGTGATGTCCATGCGTTGCCGATGGTTGTCACCCAATTGCAAGATGTCGGCACCCATGTGATTCTCACCGCCCGTTTTGAAGGCCAGACGATCAAGGCCCGTTTGACAACCGCAGTACAGACCGCACAGGTCGGCTCTGAGGTCTGGCTGCAGGTGCTCGGCGCCCACACCTGCTTTTACAAAAATGAGGAGATCGTGGCATGAGCTCGACCACCAAACCCGTGAATCAGAGGGCCTGGTTTCTGATCCTGCCCGTGCTGCTGTGCGTGGCTTTTTCGGCCATCGTGCCCTTGATGGTGGTGGTGAATTACTCCGTACAGGACATCATCTCGCCGGACCGTCGCGTGTTTGTGGGCACCGAGTGGTTTGTCTCCATCATGCGCGACGAAGAACTCCACGGTGCCTTGATGCGCCAGCTGATTTATTCTTTCTCCGTCCTGGCGGTGGAGTTGCCCTTGGGAATCTTGCTGGCCTTGGCCATGCCCGCAACAGGCTGGCGCTCATCCGCGGTCTTGGTGATCGTGTCGCTGTCTTTGCTCATTCCCTGGAATGTGGTGGGCACGATTTGGCAAATCTTCGGGCGTACCGATATCGGCCTGATGGGTGCCGCCTTGCAAGCCATCGGCATTCCCTACAACTACACCGGCAACGCAACCCATGCGTGGCTCACGGTGTTGTTGATGGATGTCTGGCACTGGACGCCGCTGGTGGCGCTATTGGGCTATGCCGGGCTGCGATCCATCCCCGATGCGTACTACCAAGCGGCCAGCATTGATGGCGCGAGCAAGTTGGATGTCTTCCGTTACGTTCAACTGCCCAAAATGCGCGGTGTCTTGGTGATCGCTGTGCTGCTGCGCTTCATGGACAGTTTCATGATTTACACCGAGCCCTTTGTGCTCACCGGTGGCGGTCCGGGCAACTCGACCACGTTCTTGTCCCAGTTCCTCACGCAAAAAGCCGTGGGGCAGTTTGACCTTGGGCCCGCCGCGGCGTTTTCCTTGATCTATTTCCTGATCATTTTGTTGATGTGTTTTGTTCTGTACAACTGGATGCAGCGCGTCGGCATCGACGCCAAGGAGACGGCTCATGCCTAAGTCCGGATTTCAAAAACGCACGGTCTTTTTGTGGTTCTACCTCGTGTTTGCGCTGTTGCCCATTTACTGGATGGTCAATATGTCATTCAAGACCAACAACGAAATTCTGGCCGGCTTCACCCTGTTTCCCGAACAATTCACTTGGGGCAATTACGTCACCATCCTGACCGATCCGGCCTGGTATTCGGGCTATATCAACAGCTTGATCTATGTCGCCATGAATACCGTCATGTCGCTCACAGTGGCGTTGCCGGCGGCTTACGCCTTTTCCCGATACAGCTTTTTGGGTGACAAGCATGTGTTCTTCTGGCTCTTGACTAACCGCATGACACCGCCTGCGGTGTTTCTGCTGCCGTTCTTTCAGCTTTACAGCTCGGTCGGCCTGATGGACACCCACATCGCAGTGGCCTTGGTGCACCTCTTGTTCAATGTGCCTTTGGCCGTTTGGATCCTGGAAGGCTTCATGAGCGGCATCCCGCGTGAGATCGATGAAACGGCTTACATCGACGGCTATTCCTTCCCGAGATTTTTTGTACAAATTTTCCTTCCCCTGATTAAAGCGGGCGTGGGGGTGGCGGCTTTCTTTTGCTTCATGTTCAGTTGGGTGGAGCTCTTGCTGGCTCGAACCCTCACTAGCGTGAACGCAAAACCCATTGCGGCCACCATGACCCGCACCGTGTCGGCCTCCGGCATGGACTGGGCCACATTGGCCGCCGCCGGTGTACTCACCATCGTGCCGGGGGCGATTGTGATTTGGTTTGTCCGCAACTACATCGCCAAAGGGTTTGCGATGGGGCGCGTTTGAGCAAGAAAAAGAGGACGACACATGTTTGAGTGGATGGCCTGGACCTTGCCGGTGGCGGTGTTTTTTGCTTGCATTGTGCTGATGCTTGCGTGCATGACCGTGTGGGAAATCAAGTCGCCCACCACGATTCGCAAAGGTTTTTTACCGATCGAAACTACCCGGGGAGACCGCCTGTTCATCGGCCTGTTATCGGCCGCTTATGTGAACCTGGCTTTCGTGGGTGTCAGTGGTTGGATTGCCCAAACGCTGGAGCTGCAAGCTGATCCTTCCATTTGGTTCAGCTTTGTGGCGTCCATGCTCTTGTTGATTTGGATTATGCGAAAAGGTTAGACACATACAGGATTGGATAAAAGGTCGGCTTGTTTCCCCCTGGAGCCGAAAGTGCCTTGTCAACAGGGGGTTTCAAAAAATGAGGAGATTGATATGAAGTTGCGTTACAGCGTCGTCGCCGTAGCAGTTGCCTGCTCGCTGGCGTCTCATGCCTGGGCTGACGAAGCCGCGGCCAAGAAATGGATCGACAATGAGTTTCAACCGTCGACTTTGAGTAAAACCCAACAGACCGCGGAGTTGAAGTGGTTCATTGATGCCGCCAAAAAACTTCAAGCCAAAGGCGTGAAGGAAATTTCGGTGGTGTCCGAAACCATTGCCACCCACGAGTACGAATCCAAAACGCTGGCCAAAGCGTTTGAAGAAATCACCGGCATCAAGGTCAAGCATGATTTGATCGGCGAGGGCGACGTGGTTGAGAAACTGCAAACCTCCATGCAATCCGGCAAATCGATTTACGACGGCTGGATCACCGACTCTGACTTGATCGGTACCCACTACCGTTACGGCAAGGTCATGAACCTCACCGACTACATGAACGGCAGCGGCAAGGAATGGACCAACCCGGGTCTTGATATCAAAGACTTCATCGGCACGAGTTTCACCACCGCCCCTGATGGCAAGCTGTACCAGCTGCCCGACCAGCAATTCGCCAACCTGTACTGGTTCCGTGCGGACTTGTTTGCCAAGCCTGAGCTCAAAGCCAAATTTAAAGCGAAATACGGCTATGACCTGGGCGTCCCGCTGAACTGGAGCGCCTATGAAGACATCGCCGCTTTCTTCACCAACGACGTGAAGAACATCGACGGCAAACCGATTTACGGTCACATGGACTACGGCAAGAAAGACCCGTCACTGGGCTGGCGCTTCACCGATGCGTGGCTGTCCATGGCCGGTTCGGCTGACATTGGCATTCCCAATGGCAAACCGGTGGACGAGTGGGGCATCCGTGCTTCGGCTGACGGCTGCACGCCTCAAGGCGCTTCTGTCGCCCGCGGTGGCGCGACCAACTCGCCCGCAGCGGTTTACGCCCTGACCAAGTACATCGACTGGATGAAGCTGTACGCGCCCAAGGAAGCCATCGGCATGACCTTCGGTGAAGCCGGTCCGGTGCCTGCTCAAGGTCAGATCGCCCAACAGATCTTCTGGTACACCGCCTTCACCGCTGACATGGTCAAGCCGGGTCTGCCGGTGGTGAACGCTGACGGTACACCGAAGTGGCGCATGGCTCCCGGCCCGAACGGTCCGTACTGGAAACAAGGTATGCAAAACGGCTACCAGGACGTGGGTTCATGGACCTTCTTCAAAGGCCACGACGAAAGCAAAGTGGCTGCTGCTTGGCTTTATGCGCAGTTTGTGACGGCCAAAACCACCTCTCTGAAGAAAACCATTGTGGGCCTGACGCCGATTCGCGAATCTGACATCCAGTCCAAAGCGATGACCGACATGGCCCCCAAGCTGGGTGGTCTGGTCGAGTTCTACCGCAGCCCCGCACGCGTGGCTTGGACCCCGACCGGTACCAACGTGCCTGATTACCCCAAGCTGGCGCAGCTGTGGTGGAAGAACGTGGCGGTGGCTGTGACGGGTGAGAAGACGCCGCAAGCAGCCATGGACAACCTGGCCAATGAGATGGACGATGTGATGGGCCGCCTGGAACGCTCCGGTATGGCTGTTTGCCCGCCCAAGCTCAATGCCAAGATGGATCCGAGCAAATGGCTCAGTGACAAAGGCGCACCTTGGAAGAAACTGGCCAACGAGAAGCCAAAAGGCGAGACCATTGCTTATGACTCTTTGTTGAACGCCTGGAAGAACGGCAAAGTCCGCTAAAGCAATAGGCCGTGTGAGTACACCTCACACGGCCTGACTTGCTTATTTGATCTCGATCCCCGCTCATTTTTTATGCTCACCCCTGTCCCCCCGTCGCTGACGCGCCGGCAAGATTTGCTCGGCCTGTTGGACCCGCAAACGGTCTATGACATGGCCATTGTGGGTGGGGGCGCCACGGGTTTGGGCTTGGCTTTGGACGCGGCATCAAGGGGTTACAGCGTCGTCTTGGTGGAGTCGGATGACTTTGCCAAAGGCACCTCCTCGCGCTCGACCAAATTGGTTCACGGCGGGGTTCGATATTTAGCCCAAGGCAATATTGCCTTGGTGCGTGAAGCCTTACATGAACGCAGCAATTTGCTGCGCAACGCACCTCACATTGCGCAACCTTTGCCCTTTGTGATGCCCACCTACAGCTGGTGGGACAAGTTTTTTTATGGCGCCGGTTTGAAAATGTACGACGCCCTGGCGGGCAAGGCCGGTCTGGGTAAAACGGCTTTTCTTTCCTCCGATGAAACCCTCCATTGCCTTCCAACCGTTCAGCCGAGCGGCTTGCATGGCGGGGTGAAGTATTGGGACGGGCAGTTCAACGATTCCAAATTAGCGCTGGCCCTGGTGCGCAGTGCCGCCCTTCAAGGTGCCTTGTTGCTTAACTACGTGCGTGCATCGTCTTTGCGCTACGCGGCGGGCAAAGTCTGCGGCATCCGTTGCACCGACGCCCTGACTGATCAGGTGATGGACATTCAAGCGCGCTGCGTGGTCAATGCCACGGGCGTTTGGGTTGATTCCTTGCGCGAACAAGATGGCACCGTTGAAGCCATGGTGGCACCGAGCCAAGGCGTGCACATCGTGGTCGATAAAAAGTTTTTCCCCGGCAAGGCTGCTTTGATGGTTCCTAAAACTGCGGATGGGCGCGTGCTCTTTGCGGTGCCTTGGTTGGGCAAGGTCATTTTGGGAACCACCGACACACCACGGCACGATCTCGCCCGTGAGCCTTTGGCTTTTGAAGAAGAGATTGATTTCATCCTGAGTGAGTCGGCGCGCTACCTGCGACTCGCCCCCACCCGGGCCGATGTGAAGAGCATCTGGGTGGGCCTGCGGCCTTTGGTTAAACCGCCCAAAGAAGAGGGCGACAACACCAAGGCGCTCAGCCGGGAGCACACGGTTCTGGTGAGCGCCTCGGGCCTGGTCACCGTCACCGGCGGCAAATGGACCACTTACCGGGCGATGGCGCAGGATGTGATGGACAAGTGTTTAGAAAGTCATCTGATCGAGCCCAAAGGCGCCAGCGTGACAGAACACCTCACCTTAGTGGGCGCCGAAGCAACTGATGCTGCGCCGGTGTCTATTGGCGAGCCCGAAGGTTTGCACTCCTACGGCAGCGAGCAAGCGTGGGTCGAAGCGCTGCCCGGCCACGACCATTGGCTGTGTGATGGTTTGAGTGAAGCCATGGTGCGGTTCGCGGCGCGCTATGAATACGCGGTGCGGGTCGAAGATGTATTGGCCCGTCGATCGCGCTTGCTGTTTTTGGATGCGCAATTGGCCGCGCAGTTGGCACCCCAGGTGGGCGAGATTCTCTTCTCGGAAACCGGCTTGGAGCCGGACGTCGATGGATTCGTGCGTCTGGCTAAGCAATACACCCTGCAAGCGTAACTTCAGTCAGCGAGGCGCTCAGCTGTCAATGTGTTGACCCTCAGTCCACACTTTGGATCATGTTGCGAACCACCGGGTAAATCTGGCTGGCCCAGCGCTTGCCGCTGAACACACCATAGTGTCCCACGCCCGCTTGCAGGTGGTGGGTCTTCATGTAAGGCGGGATTCTTGGGCAAAGGTCCTGAGCCGCCAGCGTCTGGCCGATACCGCAAATGTCGTCGCGCATACCTTCGACCGTGAGCAAAAAAGTTTTGCGGATGCATTCGGGCTTAATCACTTGCCCTTGGTATTGAAATTCTCCTTTGGGTAGCAAGTGGGTTTGGAACACTTGCTCCACGGTTTGCAAGTAAAAGTCGCCTGACAAATCCATGATGGCGAAATACTCTTTGTAGAAGTCGCGGATTTGGTCGGCCTTCTCGTCGTCATTGGCAATACGCAAGTCGTAGATGTCTTGAAATGATTTTTTGTGGCGTTCCAAGTTCATGTTCATGAAGGCCATGAGCTGCAAAAACCCCGGGTAGACACGACGCCCTGCGCCCTTGAACTGAAAGGGCACCATGCCGATCAGTTTGGACTCGAACCAGGACAAAGGGTTTTGGGTAGCCAGTTGGTTGACCTGGGTCGGGTTGATGCGCGTGTCAATCGGGCCGGCCATCAAAATCATGCTGGCCGGCGTGCACGGGTCTTGTCGCTCGGCCATGACCGCGGTGGCGGCCAGGCATGCCACGGTGGGTTGGCAAACGCCCATGAGGTGCGTGCCCGGGCCCAAATGCTGCATAAAGGCGATGATCTGGCTGATGTAAGTGTCCAGATCGAACACACCCGCAGCCAGCGGAATGTCGCGAATATTGAGCCAGTCGGTGATGTAGACCTCATGGTCTTGCACCAAAGTTTGCACGGTACTGCGCAACAAGGTGGCGAAATGCCCCGACATGGGCGCCACCAACAAGACTTTAGGCATGTTGGCCGACGTTGATTTCCTGAACTTGAACAGGTGGCAAAAGTCGGTGGTGGTTTCTAAACTTTCTTGGACGCTGACCGTTTTTCCGTCTGCGCCTGTGACGGGTTCAATCTTGAAGGCAGGGCGCACATGGGTGAGTCCGGTGAGCGCTATCTGCTCGTAGTAGGCAGCCATCTTGCGCAAAGGGGGAGCGCTATCCGCTAGTTGCCAGCTCTCCATCACGGCCAGCGCGTGCTGGGCAAACAGGCGAACCGGGTCGCTCATATTGGTTGCGGTTTGGTAGGCGCTGTAAATCATGGCGGGCTCCTGTGATCGATTCCCCAACACCTATGCAAATTACGTGCCCTGTTCAGCCTGTTCTTGAAATAAATGGCATGAGTATTGCAAGTAGCGAAGGGCAACATTACGGAGCAGGACATGAGCGCCACCACTTTGACCCTCAGCAGCAAGAACTACTCATCTTGGTCATTGCGGGGGTGGCTGATGGTCAAACTTGCGGGGATTCCCTTTGAGGAGGTGATGGTGCCTACCGGCTCTGCCGATGCGCGTGCTGAGTTGTTGTTGATCTCGCCGTCCATCCTGGTGCCGTGCCTCACGCACGGCAAAGCCAAGGTCTGGGACACGCTCGCTATTGGCGAGTACCTCAATGAAATTGCACCAAAAGCCAAACTGCTTCCGGCCAATCCGGTGCACCGTGCACATTGCCGTGCCATTTGCGGTGAGATGCACTCAGGCTTTTCGGCCATGCGGGCGTCTCTCCCTATGAACCTGAAGGCCCAGATTAAGGATTTCAAGGTCTGGTCCAAGGCGCAACTCGATATCGCCCGCATCCAAGACATCTGGAAAGACTGCCTGTCCACCTACAAAGGGCCTTACCTGTTCGGTAAACAGCCCACCATGGCCGACGCCATGTACGCCCCTGTGGCGACCCGGTTCCACACCTATGGGGTCGAGCTCGATCCTGTTTGCCAAGCCTACGTCAAACAGATCTTGTCCATGCCTCTGATGAAAGCGTGGATACAAGCGGCTCAGGCCGAACCTGAGGATATCGAAGAGTTGGAAATGGAGTTTTGATCATGACGACTGCGGAAATCATCACCTCAACAACGGAATTCAGCCACGTCAAAGGCAAGACGACTGAATTTTTGCCAAACGGCCTGCGCAGCTTTTTCAGCTACAAAGATCTTGGCGTGGCCAAGGCCACGCACGGAAAGGTCATTGCGCATATCGCGCGTGCTGAATTGCCACCCACCGAGGGCACCGGCTGGCACTACCACGTGGCTGAATTTCAAATCGTCTACATGCTCAAGGGCTGGGCCCGCTTCATGTACGAAGACAAAGTCACATTGGTGGAGGCGGGCGATTGTGTGCACCAGCGACCCGGCATCGTGCACTACCTCTTTGACTACTCGCCAGACATGGAGTACTTGGAGATCGTCGGCCCGGCGGACTTTGATTCGGTACCCGTAGCGGCCGATTGGGCGGTGCCGAAAGTGACGCCCTGGAAGCCCTGAGCATATATCGCTGCGTTGGCTTGCAGGCGGCGCGCACAGGGACGGTTTGCCTCAGGGCAGCGGCAATGCGGTCTTGTAGCGCACCTGCTTGAGCGCAAAGCTGGAGCGGATTTTCTCGATCCCTGCGATCGGCGTGAGTTGCTCCAGGATGAATTTTTCAAGCGCCGTGATATCCGCCACCGCCACGCGGATCAGGTAATCGCTGTCGCCCGTCATCAGGTAGCACTCCATCACCTCATCGTGCTCGATGATGCGCGACTCAAATTCAGCCAGCGCCGACTTGGATTGCTCCTTTAAGCTGATCGAGATGAAGACCGACAGGTTCAGCCCCAAGGTCTTGGGGTTGACCAGCGCGACATAGCGTTCAATCACGCCCGCTGCTTCCAGCGCTTTGACCCGCGTCAGACAGGGCGAAGGCGACAAGTGCACTTGGCGGGCGAGCTCAATATTGGTCAGCGCGCTGTCGTTTTGCAGTTCCTGCAAAATTCTCAAGTCTGTAGCGTCTAGCTTCATTAAATTCTTTTGAAATCAAATATCTCGGCATTTTATGCCGAATATTTAAAAATAAGCGATGCAAACGACAGCCTATTTTTCAAAGAGTTGTCTAAATTAAGGCCCATGACCGATCACAGCACCCAATTCTTCCTGGCCGCCACCCAAAGCGATATCGACCCCTCTGAGACCGACGAATGGCGTGAGGGTTTTATGTCGCTGGTGGCCACCCATGGCCCGCAGCGCGCGCGCTTCATCCTGAACAACCTGGTTCAACTGGCCAATGCCATCAAGGTGCAATGGCAACCTGACTTGACCACGCCGTATGCCAACACGGTCAGCGTGGAGCGTCAGCCGGCTTTCCCGGGAGACCTCGCGATCGAGGAGCGACTCAGCTCTTTGATGCGCTGGAATGCCCTGGCGATGGTGTCCCGTGCCAATGCAGCCTATGGCGAGTTGGGCGGCCACATTGCCAGTTATGCCAGCGCAGCAGATTTGTTCGAAGTGGGCTTCAACCATTTCTTCCATGCGCGCAACCAGACGCATGGCGGCGACCTGGTGTTCTTCCAACCGCATAGCGCGCCGGGCGTGTATGCCCGTGCATTTTTGGAAGGGCGCTTGAACGAGGCCGATTTGTCCCATTACCGGCAGGAGATCACCGCCCCTGAAGGCGTGCGGGGTCTGAGCAGCTACCCGCATCCCTGGTTGATGCCCGACTTCTGGCAGTTTCCCACCGGCTCCATGGGCATTGGCCCCATCAGCTCGATTTACCACGCGCGCTTCATGCGCTACCTCACGCATCGTAATTTGCAGGATTGCAGTGCGCGCAAGGTCTGGGGCATTTTTGGCGATGGCGAAATGGACGAGCCCGAAAGCATGAGTGCACTCACCCTGGCCTCGCGGGAAAAGCTCGACAACCTGGTCTGGGTGGTGAACTGCAACTTGCAGCGCCTGGATGGACCGGTGCGCGGCAATGGCCGCATCATTGATGAGCTCGAGCGCCTGTTCATCGGTGCCGGCTGGAATGTGGTCAAGCTGATCTGGGGCAGTGATTGGGATGGCCTGTTTGCCCGCGACACCACCAACGCGTTGCTGCGCGCCTTTGCCGATACGGTAGACGGCCAGATGCAAACCTTTGCCGCCAAAGACGGGCGCTTCAACCGCGATAACTTCTTCGGCCAGAACGAGGAGCTGGCGTGCCTTGCGCACGGCATGACCGACGAGCAGATCGACCGCCTCAAACGGGGCGGCCACGACCTGGTGAAAATCCATGCCGCGTACGCAGCGGCGGCGCAGCACCAGGGGCAGCCGACCGTGATTCTGGCGCACACGAAAAAAGGCTTTGGCATGGGCAAGGCCGGGCAGGGCAAGATGACCACGCACAGCCAAAA
>CANGMW010000024.1 GCA_947454695.1 Comamonadaceae bacterium
GTGGCACACATCGGCGATGTAGGCATGCACGCCAAAAATTTCCGACAGCACCAGCACCACCGGCAAATTGTGTTGGCCCGCAGGCGCTGCGCGGTAGGCCGGCAGGGCAAAGCCTTGCGAGTCGATGGTCACACGACCGGCAATCAGCCCTTGGGTCGAGGTTTGTATCGCCGTTTGCGCCAGCGTGGGCAAAGTCGCCGCGGCGTAGCCCAGGCCGACGGCCGCCTGCAAGGCGCCACGGCGTGTAGGGCCAGCCGCCTGCGTTCTGGCATTCACCAGTGCATGAAAGTCAGCATCCTGATCTTGATTCCACATCACTGTCTCCCATTGAACTTATGCATAAAAGCAGGAGTCTATGCCATCAGGCCTGCGCATAATCAAGCCATGACCGATTCTGCCTCCCCCTGCTTTTCTTCCCTGCCGCTGAGCCCGGCCATGCTGAGCAACCTCACGCAGCTGGGCTACACCGAGATGACACCGATCCAGGCCGCCAGTTTGCCCGTGGCGCTGGCCGGCAAGGACTTGATTGCGCAGGCGCAAACCGGCAGCGGTAAAACCGCCGCCTTTGCCCTGGCCGTGATGGCCAACCTGAACCCGCGTCGTTTTGCCATTCAGGCCCTGGTGCTGTGCCCGACCCGCGAACTCGCCGATCAGGTGACCATCGAGTTGCGCCGACTGGCGCGCGCGCAAGACAATGTGAAGGTCGTCACCTTGTGCGGCGGCGTGCCCCTGCGCATGCAAAACGCCTCGCTGGAGCATGGCGCGCACATCGTCGTGGGCACGCCCGGGCGCATCATGGACCACCTCTCGCGCGGCTCGCTGGACTTGGAGGCGCTCAACACCCTGGTGCTGGACGAGGCCGATCGCATGCTGGACATGGGATTTTTCGACGACATTGCCACCGTGGTGCGCCAGTGCCCGGCACAGCGCCAGACCCTGCTGTTCTCGGCGACTTACCCCGAAGGCATCGACAAAATTGCACGGCAGTTCTTGCGCGAGCCGCAGCAAATCAAAGTCCAGCCGCCTAAAACCGAAGCCCTGATTGAGCAACGTTTTTATGAAGTCACCCGCGCCAACCGTTTAGAGACCGTGGCACGTGCGCTGGCGCATTTCAGACCCGCCAGCACGTTGGCGTTTTGCAATACCAAGCAGCGCTGCCGCGAACTCACCGAGCTCTTGCAAGCCCAGGGCTTCAGCGCCCTGGCTTTGTACGGCGAGTTGGAGCAACGTGAACGCGACCAGGTGCTGGCGCAGTTTGCCCTGCAAAGTTGCTCGGTGCTGGTGGCCACCGATGTGGCCTCGCGCGGCCTGGACATCACGCAATTGCAAGCGGTGATCAATGTGGACATCTCCCCCGACCCCGAGGTGCATGTGCACCGCATCGGGCGCACTGGCCGCGCTGGCGAATCCGGCCTGGCGTTGAGTCTGGCGAGTCTGGATGAGATGGGCGCGGTGGGCAAGATTGAGCAGTACCAAAGCCAGCCTTCGCAGTTTTATCCGCTGGAAGATCTCAAAGCCGTGAGTGACGCGCCCCTGTTGCCGCCCATGATGGCCTTGCAAATTTTGGGCGGGCGCAAGGAAAAAATACGTGCCGGCGATGTGCTGGGCGCACTCACCGGTGAAGCGGGCTTCACCCGCGAGCAGATCGGCAAGATCAGCATCACCGAGTTTTGCACCTTTGTGGCGGTGGAGCGCAGCGTGGCGGCGCTGGCCGTGGCGCGTCTGAACGCCGGAAAAATCAAAGGCAAGAGCGTAAAGGTGCGCTTGCTCTGAGCGCAGACAGACACAGACAGCCGCTTAAGCGTTGTGCACGCGCTTGAGCGTGGCGCGGACAAAATCGGCGCAAAGGTGCGGCAAGGTCACCGGCAGCATGTGGCCGCCTTCAATGAGCGTGAGCTGCACGCCCGGCAACGCGTTCACCAAGGCTTGGCCTTGCTCGCTGGGATTCAGAATGCGGTCACCCCGCCCGTACAAGACGGACACCGGCAAACGCATGCGCGCATAGGCCGCCTCCATCCCGGGCAAGTCTTGCTCCACCGCGGCCAGATCCTGGCAGGCCGCAATGAACTGGCTGGGCCGGGCACTTAACAAGCCGCCGCCTCGAAGCGCGTAATCAGCCGGAACCGCTTCGGGGCCAAAGGCGAAGGCCAAAATTTGCTGGCTTTTAGAAATCGTCAAAGGCAAAGCCAGTGTCCAGGCCACCAGTTGTTGTGACCAGTTGCGGGTGAACATCAGGCCTTTGAACGCGGGTGAGACCTTCTTGGGCGCATGGGTCAGCGGCGCCAGCAAGGCCAAGCCGCACACCAGCTCGGGGTGACGCTGCGCCAGCGCCAAAGCCACTGCGCCGCCTAAGGAATGCCCCACCACCAAAACCTTCTCCAGCTTCATTTCACGGATGAGCGCCGCCATCACATCAGCCTGGGCATTCAAATTAGCCCCCGCGCCGGGCGTACGCACCGAATAGCCGGAACCGGGCCGGTCCACCGCAATCACCCGGCAGTCGCTGGCCAGCTGGTCCACCAGACCGTAAGTGAAGTGGCCCATTTGACCGGCCAGCCCATGGATGAGCAGCACGGTGGGGCCGCGGCCTTGGTCGACCACATGCATGCGCGCACCGGGCACGTCCACGAATTGGCCCAGCGGCGGCAGCACCGCCTCGACCCGGCGTGCGGTACGTTGGGTGAACACCACCAAAAACGCCGCAATCACCAGGGTGAGAAATATCAGAATGAACAAGAAGTTCATGGGTAGCCGGTGCAGGGTTGCGCCAAGGGCCAGTGGATGGTTTTGAAGTTAGGCGTAGAACGCCTCGACCTGACCCTTGAGTTTGATCAGCAAAGGCTGGCCCTTGCGGTCCACGGTTTTGCCTGCAGGCACTTTGACCCAGCCTTCGCTGATGCAGTACTCCTCCACATCATGGCGCTCTTTGCCGTTAAGGCGGATACCGATCGGGTGTTCAAACACGGCCGCCACATGGTGCGGGCTGCGCGGGTCCACGGACAGGTGATCAGGTAAGGCGGGACGATCCGTCGGGGCGCTAAGGGATGGGCTGTCGGTCATGGTGTGAAATGCCTTGTCTGTCAAAAATGCAATGGCCGCTATTGTGCAGGATGCGCGTGTTTTGTTGTGTCGTGCAGGCGCCAGGCCCTCAATGGGCTTTGTCCCAGTCCGGGCCCACGCCGACTTCGGCCAGCAGCGGCACTTTGAGCTGCGCCACGCCGGCCATCAGGCGCGGGACCTCGTGGCGCACCCAGTCGACCTCGTTCTCGGGCACCTCAAACACCAGCTCGTCGTGCACTTGCATGATCATGCGCGTGCCGCGTTGTTCGGCATCGAGCACCTGCTGCACTTTGACCATGCTCAGCTTGATCAGGTCGGCGGCCGTGCCCTGCATGGGCGCGTTGATGGCCGCGCGCTCGGCCCCGCTGCGCCGCGGGCCGTTGGGGGAGTTGATCTCCGGCAGGTACAGGCGACGGCCGAACACCGTCTCCACATAGCCCTTCGCTTTGGCGCTTTGCCGCGTCTCGTCCATGTAGCGCTTCACGCCGGGATAGCGGTCAAAGTAGCGCTCGATGTAGTTCTTGGCTGCGGTGTTGTCGATCCCCAGACTACGCGCCAGACCGTAAGCACTCATGCCGTAAATCAAACCGAAGTTGATGACCTTGGCATAGCGGCGCTGCTCATTCGTCACCTGCGCCGTGCTCACGCCAAACACCTCGGCAGCGGTGGCGCGATGCACGTCCATGCCGTCATGAAAGGCCAGCAAGAGGGCCGCATCACCGCTGATATGCGCCATGATGCGCAGCTCGATTTGCGAGTAGTCGGCGCTGGCAATCACACAGCCGGCCGGCGCTACAAAGGCCTCGCGCACGCGCCGCCCCTCGGGGGTGCGGATCGGGATGTTTTGCAGGTTGGGGTCGTTGCTGGACAAGCGCCCGGTCACCGCCACCGCCTGCGCATAGTGGGTGTGCACGCGCCCGGTGCGCGGGTTGGCCAGCAGGGCCAATTTGTCGGTGTACGTGCCTTTGAGTTTGGCCAGCCCCCGGTGTTCCAAAATTTTGGCAGGCAGCGGGAAATCTTCAGCCAGTTTTTCCAACACTTCCTCGTCGGTGCTGGGCGCGCCGGTGGCGGTTTTTTTCACAATGGGCAAACCCAATTTGCCAAAGAAAATCTCGCCGATTTGTTTGGGGCTGCTCAGGTTAAAGGGCTGGCCCGCCAGCGCGTGCGCTTCGGTCTCCAGCTGCAAGATGCGCTGACCGAGTTCATGGCTTTGCGCGGCCAGCGTGGGCGCGTCGATCAGCACGCCGTTGCGCTCGATGCGGTACAGGGCCTCGCTGCTGGCCATTTCCAGCTCGTAGATGAAGCGCAATTTGTCGCTGGCCTGCAGTTGCGGCCACAGCGCCAGATGCACCTCCAGCGTCTGCTCGGAGTCTTCACACGAATACTGCGCAGCCTTGTCCACCGCCACTTGCGCAAAAGGAATCTGGTGTGCCCCTTTGCCGCACAGGTCTTCATAGCTGATGCCGGTTCGCTCCAAGTGCCGCAGGGCCAGACTGGCCAGGCCGTGAGGTCTGTGCACTTCCAACACATAGCTTTGCAGCATGGTGTCGTGCGCGTAGCCGTGCACTTCAATGCCGTGGTTGGCAAACACATGGCGGTCGTACTTGACGTGCTGGCCCAGCTTCAGGTGCGCCGGGTTTTCCAGCCAGGGTTTGAGCCGGCGCAACACCTCATCACGCGGCAATTGCACCGGGGCATCGCCGTAGCTGTGCGCCAGCGGAATATAGGCGGCTTCGCCAGGCCGGATGCTGAAGGAAATACCCACGATCTCGGCCATCATTTCATTGAGCGAGGTGGTTTCGGTATCCACCGCCACCAGCTCGGCCCCCAGCAATCGGGGGAGCCAAGCGTCCAGCGCGTCCCACGTCAGGAGGGTCTCGTAAGTCACCGTGCTCACGGTGGAGGGGACAGCGACCACGGGGTCCGTGGAAAGATCACCCGGCGCATCAAACAGATCGGGCTCACGGCTCGTTTTTTTGCCCGCAGCATCACCGGCCACAGCACCCGGGGCATTGACTGAACCAGCGCCATCCAGCGCTTTGGCCAGCCCCTTGAAACCGTATTGCTCATACAGCGCTTTGAGCGCTGACGTGTCGGGCTGGCCCGGCGCAATGGCTGACAAGTCGGGCAGGCCCGACACCCAATCGGCGAGGTCGCAATCGGTCTTGATGGTGAGCAACTGGCGACCGGTGGGCAGCCAGTCCAGTGCTTTTTTCAGGTTCTCGCCCGCCGCCCCTTTGATCGCGTCGGCGTTGGCCACGATGTTGTCCAGCGAGCCGAACTCTTGCAGCCACTTGGCAGCGGTCTTGGGGCCGACCTTGTGCACGCCGGGCACGTTGTCCACCGTATCACCCACCAGGGTCTGGTAATCGATCATCAAGTGCGGGGGCACGCCGAACTCGGCGGTCACGCCGGCCACATCGCGGCGCTTGCCGTTCATGGTGTCGATGATGGTGATGTGTTCATCCACCAGCTGGGCCAGGTCTTTGTCGCCGCTGCTCACCACCACCTCGATGCCTTGCGCGGCAGCGATGACGGCCAAGGTGCCGATCACGTCATCGGCTTCCACACCGGGCACATCCAGCACTTTCCAGCCCAGCAGGCGCACCACCTCATGGATGGGGGCGATCTGCGCGCGCAAGTCATCGGGCATGGGCGAGCGGTGCGCCTTGTACTCGGGGTAGAGCGTGTCGCGGAACGTGGGTCCTTTGGCATCAAAAACACAAGCCACGAAATCCGCGCGCACTTCCTTGCGCAGGCTTTGCAGCATGTTGATCATTCCGCGGATCGCACCGGTGGGTGCACTGCCGGGGTCGCCCGGCACGGCACGCAGGTCCGGCATGGCATGAAATGCGCGGTACAGGTAGCTGGATCCGTCGACCAGCAGCAGGGTTTTCTTCGGGGATGTGGCGTCGCTCATGCGCGCATTGTGCCTTGTGCGGCGCCTGTGGGTCGAAGGGTGTGACGCCTGTGGCCGAGGTTCTACAATCGCCTGATGCGTTTCACCCCATTTTTGCCACTCGCCCTGTGCGGCTTGCTCTGCGCCCCGGCCATTGGCCAAACGCCCAAGGCCATGCCTGAGACAGCCCCCCAGGACCGGCTGGAACAATCCGTGCAAACCATTCACCTGGAAGATGCGGGCTCCCAAGTCGACGAGCTGCGCATCGGTGGTGAAACCAAAAGCATCACCGTGCAGCCCAAAGCCAACATGCCCCCTTACGAGCTGGGCTCTGAAGGCGGCAACCGCAACCCCTCGGCCAGCAACCCGGACAGTGGCAAAGGTGGCGCCACCGGCTGGAAAATTTTAGGTTTTTGACCCATGGCAGTTTTTACCGACGTCTCCTTCGACGAGGCCAGCACCCTGATGAGCGCCTTGAACCTGGGCACCCTGCAAGAGATGGCGGGTTGTGCCGGCGGCATCGAAAACACCAATTACTTCGTCACCACCGACCAGGGCGACTATGTGCTCACGCTGTTTGAGCGGCTGACGGCAGAACAGTTGCCGTTTTACCTGCACCTCATGAATCACCTGGCCTTCAAGGGCATTCCCGTGCCTGACCCGGCGGCCAACACGGCTGGCGAGATTTTGCACACCGTGCAGGGCAAACCCGCCGCGGTGGTGAACCGTCTGCGCGGCAAAAGCGAACTCGCCCCCAGCGCGCTGCACTGCGAAGCCGTGGGCGCGATGCTCGCGCGCATGCACTTAGCCGGGCGCGACTACAACCGCGCGCAACCCAATTTGCGCGGCCTGTCCTGGTGGACCCAGACCGTGCCGCTGGTACTGCCCCATGTGGACCCCGATCAGGCAGCCCTCTTGCAAAGTGAGCTCGCCTACCAACACCACATCGCCGAGTCCAGTGCCTATGCGGCCCTGCCCTGCGGCCCGGTGCATGCCGACCTGTTTCGCGACAACGTGATGTTCGACCAGCCAGAAGGCCAGCCGGTGCTCAGCGGGTTCTTTGATTTTTACTTCGCCGGTGTGGATACCTGGTTGTTTGACATTGCGGTCTGCCTGAACGACTGGTGCATTGACCTGGAAAGTGGCGCGGCCCATGCCGAACTCAGCCATGCATTTTTGAAAGCCTATGCCGCCGTGCGCCCTTTGAGCGCGGCCGAGCGCAACTTGCTGCCGGCCCTGTTGCGCGCCGGTGCCTTGCGCTTTTGGATTTCCCGCCTGTGGGACTTTCATTTGCCGCGCGAAGCCTCCATGCTCAAACCGCATGACCCCAGCCATTTCGAGCGCGTGCTGCGGCACCGCGTAGCGCAGCCCGTGGCGCTCGCTGCCTAACAGCCCCGGATCCTCACACCATGAAACTTCACATCGTTCCGGCACGCACCGGCTGGGTCTGGCTCAAAGCGGGCCTTCGCACCTTCTGGTCGCAGCCTTTAGCGCTGTCCGGTTTGTTTTTCATGTTCATGACGGTCATGTCGCTGTCCAGCCTGTTGCCCTACATCGGCAATGCCCTGGCGCTGGCCCTGTTACCCGCCGCCACGCTGGGCCTGATGGCCGCCACGCGCGAAGCCGCCAGCGGTAAATTTCCCATGCCCACCATTTTGCTGAGCGCATTTCGCGCCGGCCGTGAACAAGCCCGTGCCATGGGCGTGCTCGGTGCCTTGTACGCGCTGGGTTTTCTGGCGGTGCTGGGTGCGTCGGCCCTGGTGGATGGCGGCAGCTTTGCACGCCTGTACCTGGTGGGCGGCACCATGACGACCGAGATGGTGCAGTCCGGCCAGTTCCAGACGGCCATGTGGCTGGCCATGGGCCTGTACCTGCCCCTGTCCATGATGTTCTGGCATGCGCCGGCCCTGGTGCACTGGCATGGCGTCTCGCCGGTGAAAAGCCTGTTCTTCAGCCTGGTGGCTTGCTGTCGCAACTTTGGCGCGATGACGGTGTACACCCTGGCCTGGATGGGCCTGTTCGTGGGCGTGGGCATGCTGCTTCTGCTGCTCACCGCCCTGCTGGGTCAGGCCGAACTCATCAATGTGATGTTCTTCCCCGCAGCGATGCTGATGGCCGCGATGTTCTTCAGCTCGATCTACTTCACCTTTCGCGACAGCTTTGTCGCGGACGACGCGCCCGCGGCCTGAGTGCCGGCCTGGCGCGGGCTGAGAAACAATCCGTCACAGACAACGGCGGCCTTGCAAGATAGTATTCTTTAGAATACTATGATCACTATCCGCATCTACACTGATCGACAAGGACATGCGCCGTTTGAGTACTGGTTGGAGGCCTTACCGGACCGGTTGGCCAGATCGAAAATCAGGGCTCGGCTGGCACGCGTTCAAGCCGGAAACTTCGGGGATTGCAAGGCTTTGCGCGAAGGTGTCATGGAGTTGCGGGTAGACCACGGTCCCGGCTACCGGGTGTACTTGAGCCGACAAGGCACTGTGCTGGTATTGCTGCTGTGTGGCAGCAACAAAAGTGCGCAGGACCGTGAAATTGAAAAAGCTATCGCTTACCTGAATGACTGGAAGCAAAGGGGTCAACCATGAACTCGCCACGCGACAAAGGCTACGAAGACTCGCTCCAACTGGCCTTAACGGACCCGCAAGAGGCCGCCGCTTATCTGGATGCCGTGATGGCCATGGAAGATCCCGCCGCTGTCCTACTGGCCTTGCGTCAAGTGGCCAAGGCACACGGCATGGCAGAAGTAGCGCGTCGCGCTGATGTCGGTGACAAATCCCTGTTCAAGGCATTGAGTGAGAACGGCAACCCCACCTTGGACACCGTCCATAAAGTCTTGCACGCCGTCGGCCTGCGGCTCAGCGTGGCGCCTGCCACTGACTAAGCCGGGCGGACTGAGTCCGCTTCAGGGCACCGGCGTGAGCTTGGCCACTGAAAGCGCCAGCCACTTCACGCCGTGGCGCGGGAAATTCACCTGCGCACGCGCGTCATCGCCTGCGCCTTCCAGGGTCAGCACCGTGCCTTCGCCAAACTTGGTGTGAAAGACTTTCATGCCGGTGCGCAGCCCGTGCTCGGAGGGCTGCTTGCGCTCAGGCACCGGTGCGGAAAACGATGCTGAAAAATCAGGCGTGCTCTGATAGCCCCGCTGCATCGGTGCACGCTCAAAGCCGGAGCCGAAGGCCGAGTGCTTGGGCGTGATCCATTTGAGCGTGTGCTCCGGCAGCTCGTCAAAAAACCGGCTTTTGATGTTGTAGCGGGTCTGGCCGTGCAGCATGCGGGTTTGGGAGTGGCTCAGGTACAGGCGCTGGCGCGCCCGGGTGATGGCCACGTACATGAGGCGACGTTCTTCTTCCAGGCCGTCATGGTCGTTCATGGAATTTTCGTGGGGGAACAAGCCCTCTTCCATGCCGGTGATGAACACGCAGTCAAACTCCAGGCCCTTGCTGGCGTGCACCGTCATGAGCTGGATGGCGTCCTGCCCGGCTTGGGCCTGGTTGTCACCGGCTTCGAGCGCCGCATGCGTCAAGAAAGCGGCCAGCGGCGACATGACTTCGCCACTGTCCGCAAACTCGCTATCCACCTCAGCTTCACCCGCTTCACCCGCCTGACGCGCGGACAGACCTGCCGCATCAATGGCAGACGCCGCCGCGCTGCCCGCCGCATCCGACACCGCTTGGGGCGAGCCATTGAGCTCATCCACCGGCATGGCCACCGCGTCGCGGCCAAAGCCTTCGATCATCACAAAGCTCTCGGCGGCATTCACCAGCTCTTCCAAGTTTTCAATCCGGTCGGCGCCTTCGCGCTCGGTTTTGTAGTGTTCCAGCAGACCGCTGTGGTCCAGCAACAGCTCGATGATTTCGCGCAAGGTGAGGCCTTGTGTGCGCTCGCGCAGCACATCGATCTTGGCCACGAATGCGCCCAAATTGCTGCCGGCCTTGCCGCTGACCGCGCTCACCGCGTCGTGCAGCGAGCAGCCCGTCGCACGGGCAGAGTCCTGCAACTGCTCGATGGAGCGCGCGCCAATGCCGCGCGGCGGGAAGTTCACCACGCGCAAAAAACTGGTGTCGTCGTTGGGGTTCTCCAAGAGGCGCAGATACGCCAGCGCATGTTTGATCTCCGCTCGCTCGAAAAAGCGCAGGCCGCCATACACGCGGTAAGGCATGCCGGCATTGAAGAGCGCCGTCTCAATCACCCGGCTTTGCGCGTTGGAGCGGTACAGCACGGCGATCTCTTTGCGCTCGGTGCCGTCGCGCACCAGCTGGCGCATCTCGTCAACCATCCACTGCGCTTCGGCAAAGTCGCTGGTGCTTTCATACACGCGCACCGGCTCGCCCGGGCCCTGGTCGGTGCGCAGGTTTTTACCCAAGCGTTTGCTGTTGTGGCTGATCAGCGCATTGGCGCTGTCCAGAATATTGCTGTAGCTGCGGTAGTTCTGCTCCAGCTTGATCTGGTGCTGCACGGCAAACTCGCGAACGAAGTCGGCCATATTGCCCACCCGTGCACCGCGAAACGCGTAAATGCTCTGGTCATCATCGCCCACCGCCAGCACCGCGCTGTGCGCACCGGCCAGCTGCTTGAGCCAGGCGTATTGCAGCTTGTTGGTGTCCTGAAACTCGTCCACCAGAATGTGCCGGAAGCGCCGCTGGTAATGCTCACGCACCGCGTCGTTGTCGCGCAAGAGTTCAAACGAGCGCAGCATCAGCTCGCCAAAATCCACCACGCCTTCACGCTGGCACTGCTCTTCGTACAGCTGGTACAGCTCCACTTTTTTGCGCGTGTCCGAATCGGTGGCCACCATATCGCGCGGGCGCAGGCCGTCTTCTTTGGCGCCGGCAATGAACCACTGCAATTGCTTGGGCGGAAAACGCTCGTCGTCCACATTGAATTGTTTGCACAGGCGTTTGACCGCACTGAGCTGGTCCTGGGTGTCCAGAATCTGAAACGTCTGGGGCAGGTTGGCCATTTTGTAATGGGCGCGCAGCAAGCGGTTGCACAGGCCGTGGAAGGTACCGATCCACATGCCGCGCACATTCACCGGCAGCATGGCCGACAGACGCGTCATCATCTCTTTGGCGGCCTTGTTGGTGAAGGTCACCGCCAGCACGCCGCCGGGGGTCAACTGGCCGGTTTGCAAGAGCCAGGCGATGCGGGTGGTCAGCACCCGGGTCTTGCCCGAACCGGCCCCGGCCAGAATCAGCGCGTGCTCGGGTGGCAAGGTGACCGCGGCGCGCTGCTCAGGGTTCAACTGCTGCAGCAGGGGTGAATCGTTCAGGCGAGCCTCAGAGGTGTGAGCGGGCGGGTGGTCTGTCAAAGAGGTGTGCATGCCCTGATTGTAGAAACTCCGCCCGGGCCGGCAGCGTCGGGGTTCAAGCGCCCAGCATCAAGGCCACGGCCAGCTTGTTCACACGCTCCCAAGGCGCGGACAAGTCTTCCAGCACGCTGAAGTGGTTGCGCCCCTTGATCGATTCGCACACCGGCACGGCTTTTTTGCCCCAGGCTTCGCGCATGAGGGTGTTGTGGCGTAAAAATTCAGCGCTCTCATCGCCCCCCACCACGCTGTACAGCGGTCCTTGGGCCGCGCGGGGGAACAGCGCCGGGCTGTTCATGCTCGCCACCTCAGGCGTGAGCCGCAAAGAGTCGGCCAGGAACGGCGTGTGGCGCAAGGGCTCCAGGTCGTACAGACCGGAAATCGACATCGCGCCTTTGACCAGATCGGCGGGCAATTTACGGTCATACACCCCCCACTGGCAGGCCAGCAGCATGGTGGCCAGATGGCCGCCGGCCGAGTGGCCCACCACCGTGATGCGGCTGGGGTCGCCCCCATATTTTTTGATGTTGCGGTAGGTCCAGGCCAAGGCTTTGACCATTTGCATCGTGATCTCGGAGATCGTCACCGCCGGGCACAAACCATAGTTGGGCATGACGACGCAGCCGCCTTCGTTCTTGAAGGCCGACACCAAAAAGGAATGCTGCGATTTGTCCAGCGAGCGCCAGTAGCCGCCGTGGATGAAGACCACCACCGGCGAATTTTTTTTCTGGGCCGGGAACACATCGAGCGTTTCCAGAGGCGTGGGGCCATAGGGGATGTTCAGTTCATTGGCATGGGCTTCGCGTGCATCGTCAGAGGCATCGGCCCAGCGTGTGAAGTACATCGCATGGTCGGGCACCAAGGCGCGGTTGTTGTACATGCGGTCCAGCCATGCGGTGTCCCATGTCTGAGCCCCGGGTGTTGCCCCGGATGTTGCCGCTGTCTTTGCCTTTGCCTTCGTCTTACCCTTGATCGTCATTGCATCTCCTGTGGCCCGGCGGGCGATGTTCAAAAACCAAAGTCGTGATCTTGGCACAAGTAAAGGCCTTCTCGAAAACCCTAGGACTTCGAAGTGCTTGTATGCTTATTCCCCATGAACCTGTACACCAAACTCCAACAGCGCGCCGCCAATGGTCAGCCAGTGCGTATCGGCCTCATCGGGGCCGGCAAATTCGGCTCCATGTACCTGGCGCAAATCCCGCGCACGCCGGGTGTGCATCTGGTGGCCATTGCCGACCTCTCGCCTGACAACGCCCGCGCCAATCTGGCCCGGGTGGGCTGGGCACCCGCCGCCACGCAAGCGCCCAACGCCGAGGCGGCCCTTAAGAGCGGCAGCACCTGGATCACCGATGACTGGCGGGCGGTGGTGACGCACCCGCAGATCGACATCATCGTGGAATGCACCGGCAACCCGGTGGCTGCGGTGGACCACATCCTGGCGGCTTTCAGCCACGGCAAACATGTGGTGAACGTGACGGTGGAGGCCGATGCGTTTTGCGGCCCCTTGCTGGCACGCAAGGCGGCGCAGGCAGGCGTGGTGTACTCGCTGGCCTTTGGCGACCAGCCCGCGCTCATCTGCGACCTGGTGGACTGGGCGCGCACCTGCGGCTTTCCGGTGGTGGCGGCCGGCCGGGGCCACAAATGGCTGCCGCATTTTTCCGATTCCACGCCCGAGACCGTTTGGGGCAACTATGGTTTGACACCCGAACAAGCCGCACGCGGCGGCCTGAACCCCAAAATGTTCAACAGCTTTCTGGACGGCTCCAAGCCCTCGATCGAAAGCACCGCAGTGGCCAATGCCACGGGCCTGACGGTGCCGAGCAACGGCCTGCTCTACCCGCCGGCCAGTGTGGAAGACATTCCGTATGTGACGCGCCCAATTTCCGAAGGCGGCGTGCTGGAACGAAAGGGCATGGTCGAGGTGATCTCCTCGCTGGAAACCGACGGCCGAAAAATCCCCTACGACATCCGCATGGGCGTGTGGGTGACGGTGGAGGCTGAGACCGAGTACATCAAGAACTGCTTTGAAGAATACAACGCGCACACCGACCCCAGCGGTCGCTATTTCACGCTGTACAAACGCTGGCACCTGATCGGGCTGGAGGTGGGCGTGTCGGTCGCCAGTGTGGCCTTGCGTGGCGAGCCCACCGGCGTGGCCACCTGCTGGAACGCCGACGTGGTGGCCACGGCCAAACGCGATTTGAAGCCGGGCGATATGCTGGACGGCGAAGGCGGCTACACCGTGTGGGGCAAGCTGCTGCCGGCGGCCACCTCCCAGAAAATGGGCGGCTTGCCGCTGGGGCTGGCGCACAACGTCAAGGTGGTGCGCGCGGTCAAGAAAGGCCAGTCGCTGTGCTGGGACGACGTGGCCATGGACACCAGCTCCCCGGCCTACCAGGTGCGCCGCGAGATGGAAACCCTGTTCGCCAACATCGCGGGCTAAGATCGCACGCTATGAACACCCTGTCCCGCCGAAGCCTGCTCGGTTTGCTGGCACTGCCTGCGGCCTGCACGATTGAACCGCTGGCGCCCTTGCGTCGGCAGGTGCTCGCTGCGCCTGCGGGCATCCCTGTGGTGCGTCCCGCTGCCCTTGGTCAGCGCTGGACCTACCAAAAACGCAACCCGTACAACAGCAACTTGTTGGCTACCGAAGAGGAAGAAGTTGTTTCGGTGAGCCCCCGCATCGTCTTGCGTCGGCGCAACGGCGAGCAAACGTTGCCCGATGAAGTGCACAGTCTCTGGGGGCAACAACTGCGCGATACCGCCTGGGACATGGTGCAAAACTACGAAACCGCCCTGCCCTTGTGGCCGGCTGATTTGCGCGTGGGTGCTGCGCAAAACTGGGACGCGCACTACACACTGGACAACAACTCTTTCCGCTTTGCCATTTCCGCGCAGAGCCGTGTCATGGCTTGGGAAAAACTGGTGTTACCCGCCGGCGAGTTCAACACCCTGCGCATTGAAAAATTCATCCGCATCCAGCACGCTGATTTCTCACGGCTTGAAACCATCCGTCGCGACACGATCTGGTTAGCGCCGGAGATAGGCCGCTGGGTCGCACGCGAAACCTCGGGCGAATACCGCGGCTCGGGCCGGCGCGGCAGCATGATGCGCGAAGACAGTTTTCGTTGGGAACTGACGGCCTGGCGCTGAAGAGTTGATAACTAACGAGGCGGTTCAGCCACTGCCACACATCCCATGGCATCAAGTCGGCTTGTTGTTATTTCCAATTTGGAAAAAACTTGAATTTCTTTATCGCCGAATATCTCCAACTGTCCGCTTGAATCCATCGAACAATCGTACCGATGGTATTGATCGAGCAAACCCGACTTGCGCAGCGCCATCGAAAAAATGGGCATGGAAACAATAAATTCAGGCTCTCTGAGCGCCACATAGCCTGGTGGGATGGCGCCCACAGAGTAGCCTTGACGCTCTTCAGGAACCCTCATGGGGTGAAAGACCACGGCCTTGGGGTCGCCTAAGCCAAACGCATCGTGAACACGTCCTTTGAATGCGTACCCTAGACCGCCAATTTCAGAACTAACCAAATCACAAGTAGGGCATTGGGTATACAGATGTGCACCAATGACTTCGTAACGATGGACCCGCAAATTAGCCAAGTCCTCCCCACGGATGCCCAGCGCGATCAGCACGGCCTTCATCCCCAAAATGCCAAGGCCCGTCATGACCAACCAAGCGGCTTTGTTCACGACGCGATTGAGCCTTGATCCGCTGAACTCGCTTTGAGTATTGGATAGCAATATAGCGATACCCAAAGGGAAAGTGAACAAAGCAAAATACCAAGCGAATATGACCGACCGGCCCAGCACCCATGCCGCCATCAGCCCTGCGGGGAACAGAAAAAGCCAGTCTGGAAGATTGCTTTCACGCTTGAGCTTGACTAAGTGGACAGCTTTGGAGATCAAGAAAAGGACGATGCCACAACCAAAGACAAGCGCCCAC
>CANGMW010000025.1 GCA_947454695.1 Comamonadaceae bacterium
CCGGTCTGGGACAATAGCGGCATGACGCAAGAAATCACCCTCACACGCCCTGACGACTGGCATTTGCATGTGCGCGATGGCGACGCGCTCAACACCGTGGTGCCGCACACGGCCGCCCAGTTCGGGCGCGCCATCATCATGCCCAACCTCAAACCACCGGTCACGACCGCCGCCCAGGCCGTGGCTTACCGTGACCGCATCCGTGCGGCGGTGCCGGCAGGCATGACGTTTGAGCCTTTGATGACGCTGTACCTCACCGACAATTTGCCACCCGATGAAATCGCGCGTGCCAAAGACGCGGGGGTGGTGGCGCTCAAGCTCTACCCGGCGGGTGCCACGACCAACAGCGACGCGGGCGTGACCGACCTGCGCAAAACCTACAAAACGCTGGAGGCCATGCAACGCGCGGGCTTGTTGCTGCTGGTGCATGGCGAAGTGACTTCGCCGGACATCGACCTGTTTGACCGCGAAGCTGTGTTCATCGAGCAGCAACTCATCCCGCTGCGCCGTGATTTCCCAGAGTTGAAAATTGTGTTCGAGCACATCACGACCGAAGAAGCCGCCCACTATGTGCGCGATGCCGACCGCTTCACCGGCGCCACCATCACCGCGCACCACCTGCTGTACAACCGTAACGCCATCTTCACCGGCGGCATCCGGCCGCATTACTACTGCCTGCCGGTACTCAAACGTGAAAAGCACCGTCTGGCGCTGGTACAGGCCGCCACGGGTGGCAGCCCCAAATTCTTTTTGGGCACCGACAGCGCGCCGCACCCCGCGCACCTGAAGGAACATGCCAGTGGCTGCGCGGGTTGCTACACCGCGCACGCCGCCATCGAGATGTATGCCGAAGCCTTCGATGCGGCTGGCGCGCTGGGCAAGCTCGAAGGCTTTGCCAGCTTCCATGGCCCCGATTTTTACGGCCTGCCGCGCAACCGCGAGCGCATCACCCTGCGTCGCGAAACCTGGTTGCCGCCTGAGCAGTTTGCGTTGGGTCAAACCGAGCTCAAGCCCTTGCGTGCCGGTGAAACCTTGCCCTGGCGACTCGTGGCCTGATCGTGCCGGCGCACGCCGTCCTGCAAACCATTGACTGGCAGCAGCCCTGGCTGGGCGAGTGGCGCGCGCTGGGCCAGCGTGTGGCGCAGAGCGTGGCGCAAGGCCTGCCGGTGCACGAGGCGCTGAACCGCGAACCGCCGGACTCCATGCGCTTTGTGCCGCAAAGCAGTTTGCCCGAAGGGCAGGCCTATGAAGACTTCATCTTTCGTGAGCAAGCCTGTCCGACACGCGAAGGCCTGCATGATTTTTTCAACGGCCTGTGCTGGCGGCTGTTCCCGCAGACCAAGCGCCGGCTTAATGCCTTGCAGGCTGAACAGCTGGCTTCTTTAGGCGTGGGCTCCGTGCGCGGTCCGGTGCGCGATGCGATCACGGTGTTCGATGAGAACGCCGCTTTTTTCATTGGTCCGGATGCGTTGTGGGACGCCTTGGTGGCACGCGACTGGCAGGCTTTGTTTGTCGATTGGCGTCAGGAGTGGGCGCAAGCGCGGCTGGTCTTGTTTGGCCATGCCTTGCTGGAAAAATTGGTGGCGCCGCGCAAAAACATCACGGCGCATGTGTACCGTGTCAGCGCCAACTTACAAGCGGTACCTGCGCTGGATGCCTGGGTGGCGCAGGACTTGAGTGCTGCCAAACTGGCCACCAAGCCTTTCGTGGCTTTGCCGGTCGCGGGCGTACCCGGCTGGTGGGCAGCCAACGAAGCGCCTGATTTTTATGCCGATACAGAGGTTTTCCGGCCACCGCGCTGAACGCGGTGAAGCCACAGGAACTGTGTGCCTTTTCGTTCAGCCCGCATTGAAAGCCGGACTTTCGCCCTTACCATTCGCGCCAATGACCCACACCCTGTGGGTGAGACGAGAGGAGAACCATGAAACGCATTGTTTTGTTCGTATTGACCAACTTGGCCATCGTGCTGGTGCTGGGCATCGTGGCCAGCCTGCTGGGTGTGAACCGCTACCTCACGGCCAATGGCCTCAATCTGGGCTTGTTGATGGGCTATGCCCTGGTCATCGGTTTTGGTGGCGCCTTCATTTCTTTGCTGATCAGCAAGCCCATGGCCAAGTGGTCGGCAGGCGTGCGCTTGATCGATCAGCCGCAGTCGCCCGATGAGGCCTGGATCGTCAACACCGTGCACAAGCTGGCTGATCAGGCGGGCATTGGCCGGCCCGAGGTGGGCATCTTTGAAGGCGAACCCAACGCGTTTGCCACGGGTGCCTTCAAAAACTCTGCATTGGTGGCGGTGTCCACCGGTTTGCTGCAAGGCATGACGCGCGAGGAAGTCGAAGCCGTCATCGGCCATGAAATCGCCCACATCGCCAACGGCGACATGGTCACCATGACCTTGATCCAGGGCGTGATGAACACCTTCGTGGTGTTTCTCAGCCGGGTGATCGGCTACGCGGTGGACAGCTTCCTGCGTCGCAACGACGACCGTGACAGCGGCCCGGGCATCGGCTACTGGGTGACCACGCTGGTGCTGGACATCGTGTTGGGTTTTCTCGCAGCCATCATCGTGGCCTGGTTCTCGCGTCAGCGCGAGTTCCGTGCTGACGCCGGCTCGGCCCGCCTGCTGGGCCGCAACCAGCCCATGATCAATGCCTTGGCCCGCTTGGGTGGTATGCACCCGGCCGAATTGCCCAAAAGCATGGCGGCACTGGGTATTGCCGGTGGCATTGGTCAGTTGTTCTCAACGCACCCGCCGATTGAAGAGCGCATTGCCGCTTTGAAAAATAGCCAGGCCTGATGTCGTCGTCTCCCCTGGGGTGCACGTTACAAGAGAGCGTGACACCACAGGGAGACAATGATGATTCAGATTCTTTCGCGCCAGCCCTCACCGCGCAAAACCGTGGGCGTTTTTTGGGCTCTGCTGATAGCGCTCTCGGCCTTGGCAGGCCATGCGGGGGCCCAGCCTCTGGGCGACGATTGCCAGCGCGCTTGGCGCGACTACAACGAGTTCAAACGGCGAACCACCATGGAAGCGTCCCAGTACCCGCTGACCACGCAAGGTCTGGCGGTTCGCACAGCCTGCGGGGAGGAAGCCTTGCCGGTGCCGCCGGGTTCGGACAACCCCAGACGCGTGGTGGTTCGCCCCAAACACAAGCCGGTGGCTCCTGCGGACAGTGGCAAGCCGGCGCCACCGGCCAAAACCGGCGTTAAACCAAACTAAGCGAACTGAGAGAACCGAGCGAACGCAGCATCGCGCTGGTCCGCTGGCTGGACGGCTAGCGCAGAGCCGCCAGCGCCAGCGCTTCGGCCACTTTGATGCCATCCACGCCGGCCGACAAAATGCCGCCGGCATAACCGGCGCCTTCACCGGCCGGGTACAAGCCGCGCACATTGAGGCTTTGCAAATCGTCACCGCGCACGATGCGCAAAGGCGAGGAGGTGCGCGTTTCCACGCCGGTGAGCACCGCGTCGGGCATGTCAAAGCCTTTGATCTTGCGGCCAAACACCGGCAGCGCTTCGCGAATGGCGCTCACCGCGTAGTCGGGCAAAGTGCTGTTGAGGTCGCCGAGTTTCACACCGGGTTTGTACGACGGCTCTACCGCGCCCAAAGCGGTGGAGGGTCGGTCAGCGATGAAATCCCCCACCAGCTGACCCGGTGCGCAGTAGTCGCCCCCGCCCAGCACATAGGCGTTCGATTCCAGCCGACGTTGCAGCACCACGCCGGCCAAGGGATGCTGCACAAAGGGCGTGCGCTTGGCCATCGTGGCGGCTTGCTCGGCATAGCGGGCCCCATCGACGGGCCCGAAGGCGGCTTGCCAGCCGGCCAGGTCGGGGCTGCCTTGCAAAAAATCTTCGGGGTCGACATTCACCACCATGCCGGCGTTGGCATTGCGCTCATTGCGCGAGTACTGGCTCATGCCGTTGGTCACCACACGCCCGGGCTCGGAGGTGGCGGCCACCACGGTGCCGCCGGGGCACATGCAAAAACTGTAGACCGCACGGCCGTTGCTCGCATGGTGCACCAGCTTGTAGTCGGCCGCGCCCAGGAGCGGGTGGCCGGCGTGACGCCCCCAGCGGGCACGGTCGATCACGCCTTGCGGGTGTTCGATGCGAAAGCCCACCGAGAAAGGTTTGGCCAACATCGCCACACCTTTGTCATGCAGGTGCGCAAAAGTGTCGCGCGAACTGTGACCCAGTGCCAGCACCACTTGCGTGGCGGGCAAGTCATAGGATTGCCCGGTGGTCTGGTCCAGCACGGTCAGGCCGCGCAGCTGGCGCCGGCCATCAGCGCCACTTGGGGTCTCGTCCAGCAGCACATCCACCACACGCTGCTCAAAGCGAATCTCGCCACCGAGCGCCATGATCTGTTCACGCAAATGCTCCACCACCTTCACCAGCTTGAAGGTGCCGATGTGCGGGTGCGCTTCCATCAGGATTTCGGGTGGCGCGCCGGCTTGCACAAACTCCTGCATCACCTTGCGCCCCAGATGACGCGGGTCCTTGATCTGGCTGTACAACTTGCCGTCGGAGAACGTGCCCGCACCGCCTTCGCCGAACTGCACATTCGATTCGGCTTGCAGCACATGCTTGCGCCACAAGCCCCAAGTGTCTTTGGTGCGCTGACGAACGGTTTTGCCGCGTTCGATCACGATCGGTTTGAAGCCCATTTGCGCCAGGATGAGGGCTGCAAAAATACCGCACGGCCCAAAGCCCACCACCACCGGGCGGTCTTGGAGATCAGCGGGCGCACGGGTCACCGGGTGGTAGACCAGATCGGGGCTGGGGCCGATGTGTGGCTTGCCGGCCAGCCGCTGCAAGAGCGCGGCTTGCAGCGCGGGTGGCAGGTCAACATCGACGATGTAGACCTGCAGCAGCTCGGCCTTGCGCGCGTCAAAGCTGCGCTTGTAAATGGTGTAGTGGGTGATGTCGCCGGGCGCGATGCCCAGGGTCTGGGCGATCAGCGCGGTCAGCGCCTCGGGTGTGTGGTCGAGCGGGAGTTTGAGTTCAGTGAGTCGGATCATGGCTTGTGTTCATCAAGCAAAAGATGGCGCGATGATACGCCGCCATCCGGCCAGTCTTGAATGCAAAACGGACTTTGCGATGCAGACATGCCGGTCTGTTTCGCAAAGCCCGCGCAAGAAAACCAGCGGCGCAAGGCTTGCGGCCTGGCGCGCGCGGGCCTTAAGCCGGCAAGAAGCCTTCGACTGAGAGGTAACGCTCGCCGGTGTCGTAGTTAAAGCCCAGCACCTTGGCGCCGGCGGGCAGCTCGGGCAGTTTCTGGGCGATGGCCGCCAGCGTGGCGCCCGAGGAAATGCCCACCAGAATGCCTTCTTCACGGGCGCTGCGCCGGGCCATCTCGCGTGCGGCTTCAGCCTCCACCTGGATCACGCCGGTGAGCAAATCGGTTTGCAGGTTCTTGGGCACAAAGCCTGCACCAATGCCCTGGATCGGGTGCGGCGAGGGTGCGCCGCCGGAAATGACCGGGGAGGCGGTGGGCTCCACCGCAAACACCTGCAACTTGGGGAACTTGGCTTTGAGGATGCGTGCGCAACCCGTCAGGTGCCCGCCCGTGCCCACGCCGGTGATCAGCGCGTCCAGACCATCGGGGAAGTCCTTGAGGATTTCCAGCGCGGTGGTGCGTTCATGCACGTCGATGTTGGCCGGGTTTTCAAATTGCTGGGGAATCCACGCGCCGGGGGTGGCAGCGGCCAGTTCCTGCGCACGCGCAATCGCCCCCTTCATGCCCTTCTCGCGCGGGGTGAGGTCAAAACTGGCGCCGTAGGCCAGCATCAGGCGACGGCGTTCAATCGACATGCTGTCGGGCATGACCAGCACCAGCTTGTAGCCTTTGACGGCCGCCACCATGGCCAGGCCCACGCCGGTGTTGCCCGAGGTCGGCTCGATGATGGTGCCGCCGGGCTTGAGCGCGCCGGACTTCTCGGCGTCTTCGATCATGGCCAGCGCAATACGGTCCTTGATGGAGCCGCCAGGGTTGCCGCGCTCGGATTTGATCCACACCTGATGGCTGTTGCCAAACAAGCGGTTGATGCGCACATGGGGCGTGTTGCCAATGGTTTGCAGAATGTTGTCGGCTTTCATGCAGGGCTCCTGAAATGGTCAGTGAAGAAAAGAAAAGTGTGATTCTGAACCCTTTCATCCAACCGGTTGGATCTATGGATATAACCAATCCGCGATAATGCCTTGGTGAAGCACGCCAGACCGCCGCTGGTGCAACACCCGAAAGGGCGCACTGGAGGAATGTCCGGACTGCACAGGACGGCGTAGCAGCTAACAGCTGTCCACCGCGAGGTGAGGATCAGAGCAACAGAGACGAGTCGTTGCGGGGCAACCCGCAGCGGGTGAAACGGGCAATCTCTACGCGCAGCAATACCAAGTAGGCCAGCGTTGATGTGGTTCCGCAGAGCTGGCGGGTAGGTAGCACCGAGCCGATGGGGCGACCCTCGGCCCAGATTAATGGCGGTCACACGGGGGCAACCCCGGCGCACAGAATCCGGCTTATCGGCGCGCTTCACACTTTTAACCCGAGTCCGTGACCACGGGCTCTGATTCGAGCGTCTGCTTTGGCGGCGTTGAAGGCACAACATGACACACGCCCCGGGCGCTATGGCAGAACACCGCGTGACCGTGCACACCCCGCTGCTGCGCGGCGCGCGGCGCCTGCGCATTGCGCTGGTGGGTGTGGCCGGGGCGGGCAAAGCGACCCTGTTTGATGCGGTGTCCAGCACCGCCCCGCTGCGCGGTGAGCTCTCGGCCTTGCAAATGACCTACCGGGCCTGCACCGTGCAAGTCGGTCTGGATGAAGCCAGTGTCGTGGAGTTGCCCAGTGTGGGTAGCGCGCTGTCGCAATCTGATGAACAGCTGAAGTCCTTGCTGGCGTTGCTGACCAGGCCTGCTGATGCCATAACTTCCACCCCCAGCCAAGATCCAACCAGCCAAGACCCTCCCAGCCAGGCAAATGACCTGCTGCCCCCGCCCGACCTGATCATTCAAGTGATCGACGCCACGGATCTGCAAGCTGGCTTGGCGCTCACCTTGGCCTTGCGCGAGGCAGGTCGACCCATCGTTGTGGCGCTCAACCGCATGGACGAGGTGCGCCAGCAAGGGCAACACCTGAATCTGGCCGCTTTAAGCCGAGCGCTGGCCATGCCCGTGGTGCCGACCGTTGCTTTGATGGGCCAGGGTTTGACCGAACTTTTCAACACGGCCATGGCCATAGCGCGTGCATCGACCCCGCTCAATCAAGCGCCGCCTGCGGCCAATAGGCAGAGCATCCCGGCGCAAGCCCACGCCTTGCAGGCCATAGCCCGTCGTCCGGGTGCCAGCGAATCCGATAGCAGCTGGCGTGTCTGGCTGGACGATGTGCTGCTCAGCCCCACCTGGGGCTTGCTCCTCAGCCTGGCGGTGTTTGCGGCCGTGCTGTGGGTGGTGTTTGAGGGCAGCGGATGGATCGATGAACAAACCACCCAGCGCGTCTCGCAACTGTTTGCCGATTGGCAGCCCGACTCCCTCAGCGGCGTGCTGGGGCGCGCCGTGCTCGATGGCTTCATCGGCCTGATGGGCATTGTCTTGCCCTACATGATTCCGCTGGTGCTGTTGTTGATCGCGCTGGAAGAGGTGGGGCTGATGCAACGCATCGCCTTTGTGGTGGACCGCGGCTTTCACAAGATCGGCTTGCACGGCGGTGTGGCCGTGCCTTTTTTGCTGGGGCTGGGCTGCAATGTGCCGGCCATTTCGGCAGCGGCGCGCACGTCCAGTGGACGCGAACGCATCATTGCGTCCTTGCTGATCACCTTTGTGCCGTGTTCGGCGCGCTCGGCCATCATTCTGGCGATTGCCGGCAAGTACCTGGGGGTGGCCGGTGTGGTGGGCATTTATGCACTCACCCTGGTGCTGATTGCGGTGATGGGCCGGCTGCTGTCGCGCCAGCAAACCGATGTCGGACCCGGCCAGGTGCAGGAGATCCCGCCGTTTCGCTGGCCCCAGTGGCGCGCGATGCTCAGTGAGACCTGGTCACGCACCAGTGACATCCTGACCATCGTGGCGCCGCTGCTGGTGGGTGGCAGCGTGGTGCTGGCTTTGCTGAACCATGTGGGGGCGGATGCGGGCATCAACACCCTGCTCACGCCGCTCACCGTGTGGTGGCTGGGCTTGCCGCTGGTGTTGGGTCTGCCCTTGCTGTTTGGTGTGCTGCGCAAGGAGTTGTCCTTGCTGATGATTTTTCAAGCCCTGGGCACGGCGGAGATCGGCTCGGTGCTGTCCAACCTGCAGATCATCACCTTGCTCTTGTTCCTCACGTTTTATGTGCCCTGCATCTCCACCTTTGCGGTGATGTACAAAATTCTGGGCCGCAAAGAAGCCTGGTTTTCGGTTGCGCTCTCGGTGGGTGTGGCGCTGCTGATCAGTGGTGCGGCTCGACTTGTGTTGACGCTGTTCTGAGCGCCGTGGTTCAAAACAACTCGTGGGGCATGAGGTAGCGCCACTGGCCCACGGGGAGTTGCGTCATGGGCACGCGCCCGATGCGGATGCGCTTCATGGTCTGGATCTGCAAGCCGGCCGCGTCACACAAACGCGCCGCCAAACCCAGATGGCCGCCCTTAATGGCCAAACGCAATTTACTCATCTGTTCATTGCTGCTGTTCACGCTCGCTTTGACTTGCAAGCCTGGCCTGCTTTCGTCCGCGCGCATCAAGCGCTGCAATTGGGCGGGGCTGACCTCGCCGGTGACTTCCACCGTGAGCTCGATCTCGACGAGGTGCGCATCCTGTGTGAGCTTGCGCTCCACGCGAAAGTCTTGTGTGAACACCACCAGGCCGCTGGCGGCTTGTTCCAGCGACATGCAGGGCGCGAGTTTTACAAAGTGGCGTTTGAGCACATTCATCTCAGCCGGGTCCTGCGCCCAATGCGTGGCGCGGCTCACCAAGTGCAGGGGGGCGGCTTCATCCGCCGGTTTATGCAAGAGGATCGTGACGGGCGTGAGCGCCATCAGGTTGGCGTGGGCATCGATCTCGACCTGGTCCCGGTCTTGCGCGCGAAAGTGCGGCTCTTCCACGACCGTGCCATTGACGCGGACCCAACCGCCTTCAATGTATTGCTCGGCTTGGCTGCGCGAGCACACCAATTGCGCGGCCACGCGCTTGGCCAGACGAATGGCTTCGGTCATACGGTTTGTCCCGGTGCGAGTGACTCAAGGCGTGCCACATGCGCCAGCAGCGAGCGTTTGGCCAGCGGCCACATGCGCTCGGGCACATCGTCATACGCGTGGCGCACCCAGTCCTCGGGCGTGCCGCCGGGCTGCGCCTGCATGGCGGCCAAGACCTTGGCCTCGCGCTTGAGGCGGTGGGCCTTGAGCTGCGCAATGGCGGCCGTCGCATGGCCCAGCACATAGCCGTGAGCCGGCAGGATGAATTCAATGCCGTGGGTTTGGCAGGCAGCGCTCAGGGCATCGAGTGAATCGAGGTAGTCGCCCATGTCGCCATCGGGCGGATCGATCATGGTGGTGCTGCCATTCAGAATGTGGTCGCCCGAGAACAGCAGGCCGTCCTCTTCCAGAACCAAGCACAGGTGGTTGGCCGCGTGGCCCGGCGTGTGAACGACTTGCAAGGTGTGCGTGCTGCCACCGCCTTGCAGGGTGAGTCGCTCACCATGCGCGAGTTCGCGATCGGGCACAAAGTGGCTGGCCGCGCGGGCGGTGGGTGCCGAGGACAGGCCCAGAACGGGGGGCACCTGCTGAGGTGTGCGCGTGCGGCACAGGTCCTGCAAGGGCCGCGCACCGGGCGAGTGGTCAGCATGCGAGTGCGTGCAGACGATGAGGCGAATGTCACCGCCGCAGGCGCGCCACAAACGCTCGGTGTGTTCGGGGTCTTCGGGGCCGGGGTCGATCACCACATAACCGCTCAAGGCATCGCCCACCATGTAGCTGTTGGTGCCGGGGCCGGTCATCACGCCGGGGTTGGGGGCGGTGAGGCGTTGCAGGTTGTTCAACAAGGGCACCGGCTGGTCGCTGCGCCAGTCCAGGTGGTGCAGCATCTGGCCGTCCGGGCAGACCAGGGCGAGCTCGCCAAAGGCGGACTCATGCTCCATGTAGCGCACGTCTTTGCCCGCGATAAAACCGCCCCGTGGACAACTCGTGAATAAGGGCTCTTCGGTTTGCGCGCAGGCCTGCAGCACGGCTTCAACCGTGGCAAAGGTGCGCAGTCGTTCCAGTGTCCGGATGGTGGGAAAGATCATGAAGAAATCGCCCGCGGCATGCCGCGCCAGCGCATCGGCCGGACGCACCCACACCGGATCGAATTGTTCGGCGTTGTCCGCCACCGGAACTTGGCCCTCGGGCATGCGCGCCACCAGAAACGGCACATCAAAGCGGCGCGGCAGATCGCGGTCGGTGATCCAGTGCGCCAGCACAAACACCTGATCGGCCGCCAGCGTCAGCCCTTGCGCGGCGCATTGGGTCAGCAGGGCTTGCTGGCGGTCGAGCCGGGCTACCTCGGCGGCACCGGCCAGTGCACCATCGGATCGGTAGGCCAGCAGCACGCCGAGTTCTTCATAACTCTCGCGGATGGCGGCAATGGCCTGGGTGAGGTGCAGCTCGCTTTGGCTGGCGCGACGTCGGGCCTGGTCGTGGGCCTGAGCATCGGCCGCGTCAATGCCGCCGCCGGGGAATACATAGGCGCCGGGCGCAAAGCTGGCGCTTGCCGAGCGCCGCGTCATCAGCACTTCCAGACCTTGGGGGCTGTCGCGAAGCAGCAAAACGGTGGCGGCGGGGCGCACGGCTACGGGTTCACGCTGAGGGTGCAAAAGTTGATTTGGTCGTACCATGCACGGCATTCTGCAACCAAAATTGCCCAACCGGCATCGCACGGAGACAAATCCATGAATCATCGACAAAGACTGCGCAGCGCTTATGCCTTGGCCTTGCTGCTGGGCCTGACGGCCCCCCTGGCCGTCTTGGCCCAAGCCTGGCCCACGCGCCAGCCCATCAAATTGGTGGCGGTGTTCCCCCCGGGCGGCTCGGTCGACCAGGTGGCGCGCATCATCTCCCAGCCCTTGTCCCAACAACTGGGCCAGTCGGTGATTGTGGAGAACAAAGGCGGCGCATCGGGCTCCATTGGCACGGCGCAAGTGGCGCTGTCAGCGCCGGATGGCTACACCTTCGCGGTGGTGTTTGACACGCACGGCGTCAATCCCAGCCTGATTCCGAGCATGCCGTTCGACACGAAAAAAGACCTCGCCCCTATCCTGCTGGTGGGGACTTCGCCGATGGTGCTGGCCACCTACGCCGGCTCCGAGTACAAAACCTTTGCTGATGTGGTGGCTGCTGCCAAGGCGAAGAAAAACGTGAGCTACGGCTCGATCGGCTCAGGCAGCCTGGGCCATGTGGCCATGACGCTGCTGGGCAAGAGCGGCGGCATCGACTGGCAACACATTCCCTACAAAGGCGGCGGCCCGCTCATGAATGACGCAGTCGCCGGCCATGTGCCCTTGTCGATCGGCTCGGTGTTCGTGACCAAACCGCATATCGACAGCAAGCGCATGCGCCCCTTGGTGGTCACCACCAGCAAGCGCTCGCCCGATCTGCCCGATGTGCCCACCGTGGCTGAGAGTGGTTACGCCGGTTTTGAAGCGCCGGCCTGGTGGGCGGTGCTGGCACCTGCCAAAACACCGCCTGAGGTGATCAAGCGCATGAACGAAGCGCTCAACAAGGTGTTGCAGCAGCCGGATGTCGCCAAGAAGTTGGACCTGCAAGGCATCAATGTGGTGGGCGGCACGCCCGAGGCGGCACGCACCTTCATCGATCGCCAGATCGACATCTGGGCCAAGGTCGTACGCGACAACGACATTAAGCCGGACTGATGCCGCAAGCCCCTTCATCGGGGCTTTTTTTGGGCTTATTTTTCAGGCGTGATGCCCAGCGCCACCAAGAAGCGCGCCACCATGTTGTAGGTGGCAATCGCGCTGGTGAGTTCCACGATCTGGGTTTCATCAAAGTGGGTGCGCATAGCGGCGAAGACCTCGTCGCTCACCTGCACGTCCAGCGTCATTTGCGCGGCGTAGCGAATCACCACCTGGTCCACTGCACTGAGCAGCGGGCTTTCGGGCAGGCCGCGCGGGTTGGTTTTCAGAAAAGCTTGCAAGGCATCGAGTTGCGCCTGGGTGCCACCCGCGGCGATGAAGTCCGGCGCATGGTGGTGGTACTCGTAGTGCGCGCCGGTGAGCAGCGCCACCGTGCAAATGCCGAGTTCACGCAGTTTGCGGCTGGTGGGCAACTCGGTGCGCACCGCCTTGAGGTAGACATTCCAGCCACGGGCCAGCGGTTCGCTCCATAAGAGCGCGCGGTCTAGGTTGAGCAGGCTGCCGCCACGCCGGGCCAGGATGGCGTCCACCAGGTCTTGGGGTTGGGCTTTGCGTTCGGGGGTCCAGTCAGGTAGGCGCATGGATGTCTTCCTCGCTAATAAAAAAATCGTGGGTTCGGTGTTGAGTCAATCAGCTTGCAGCCGCAAGCATAAGCGGCTTGGGCGACGCAGCCTTGTCTTGCGCGGCTCACGTGCGCTGAAATAGACGGATAATTTGCCGACATGCAAATCCCCTTTACCAAAATGCAGGGCGCCGGCAACGACTTTGTGGTGCTGGACGAAACCCGAGGCCGGCTGGACCTGAGCCCGGCGCAGTACCGATTTCTGGCCGATCGTCATTTCGGGGTGGGTGCCGATCAGATTCTCACCGTGCGGCCCGCGCCGGCACCAGGCATTGATTTCGAATACCTCATCCACAACGCCGACGGCCATGAGGTCGAGCAGTGCGGCAATGGCGCGCGCTGTTTTGCCCGCTATGTGTTTGAGGCAGGCTTGACAAGCAAATCTGAGATACGTGTGCAAACCATGAGCGGCGTGATCGAGCCGCGTCTTACCCCCGATGGCCGTGTCACGGTGGACATGGGCGCACCGGTGTTTGACATTCCCCAGATTCCTTTTGACGCGGCCGGCCTCTCGCCGCACGTGCTGGGTGCCTGGCAGGCCTGGGCACTGGATCTGAATACCACCTCGGCCGGCGCCCCGATCCAGGTCGGACTGGTGTCCATGGGCAACCCGCATGCGGTGCAGTTGGTGGACAACGTGGACACCGCGCCCGTGCTGACACAAGGCCCGCTGATCGAGCACCACCCGCGTTTTGTGCGCCGGGTGAATGCCGGCTTCATGCAGGTGCTCAGTCGCACCCAGGTGCGCTTGCGGGTGTACGAGCGCGGTGCGGGGGAAACCCTGGCCTGCGGTACCGGCGCCTGCGCGGCCGTGGTGGCCGGCATCCGTTGGGGGCTGTTGGATGCCCGGGTGGATGTGCAAGCCCGCGGCGGTTTGCTGACCATTGACTGGGCCGGCCTCAGCGAAGGCTTGAATGCCCCGGTGCGCATGACCGGGCCCGCTGTGACCGTGTACCAAGGCACCATCGAGGTGCCGACGCTTTCCTGACCACTACAACGAGATTGAACGACATGCAAACACTGACCGAAGACGACATCGCGCATTACCTGGGGACGCACCCTGAATTTTTCGAGCGCCATGCCGAGTTGCTGGCTGCTGTGCACCTTTCCAGCCCGCACAGCCACCGCACGGTGAGCCTGCAAGAGCGACAAGCCGAGATGTTGCGCGAAAAAATCCGTTTGCTGGAACACCACATCATGGAGATGATCCGCCACGGCAACGACAACCTGGCGATCTCCGACAAGTTGCTGCGTTGGGCGCGCGATCTTTTTCTGGAGCAAGACGCCGCCAAATTGCCCGAGCTGATTGCCCAGAGCATCCAGTCGCAGTTCTCGGTCCCGCAGGTGGCTATTCGCGTGTGGGATGTGGCTGCAGCGTATGCCTCGGGTCCGTTCACGCAAGACGTGAGCGAAGACGTTCGCATTTTTGCCAGCTCTTTGCAAACCCCGTTTTGCGGTGTGAACTCTGGCTTTGAGGCTGCCCGCTGGTTGGAAGAACCCACCTTGGCCAGCTCGGTGGCTTTGCTGCCGCTGCGACTCAGTGGGGCGACCAGCCAGATGCCAGCGGTGGGCCTGCTGGTGCTGGCCTCGCCGGACGCGCAGCGTTTCACCAGCACCATGGGCACCGACTTTCTGAGTCGCATCGCTGACCTGGCCAGCGCAGCGCTCTCACCTTTGCGCTGACCCCATGCACGACGACCGTTTGCTCGTCGATCGTTATCTGACCCATGTGCGGGTGCAAAAACGATTGGCTGAGCGTACGGTGACTTTGTACACGTTGGACTTGGAAAAGCTGCGCGAGTTCGCCGCCCTCGTTCCCGTGGATTTGTGCCGGGTGCACAACGCCCATATCCGCCGCTGGGTGGCCCAGATGCACAGCGCGGGGCGCACCGGGCGCGGGATCGCCTTGATTCTTTCCGGTTGGCGCAGCTTTTACCGCTGGCTCGGGCAAGAAGGCCTGGTTAGCAGCAATCCGGTGCAGGATGTGCGTGCACCCAAAGTGGCCAAACCCCTGCCTAAGGCGCTGGGTGTGGACGAGGCAGTGCAATTAGCCGCCTACCGCAACACCGAAACCGACCCCTGGCTGCAAGCGCGCGATGCGGCCATGGTGGAGTTGCTCTACGGCAGTGGCTTGCGTGTGGCCGAACTCACCGGGCTCGATGTGCAGGCCAGCACCTCGGCCCGCGGCTGGGTGGATCAGCAAGCCGGTTTGGCCCATGTGCTGGGCAAAGGCGATAAGCGACGCAGCGTGCCGGTCGGCAGCCATGCCCTGCAAGCCCTGCAGGCTTGGATGACCGTTCGCGAGCAAGGGCTGCGTGTTGACAGCGCGCAAGATGCACAGCACGCCTTGTTCATCGGGCGCAACGGCACGCGCCTCACCTCGCAATCGATCTGGCAGCGTTTGAAATCCCGAAGCCTGCAAGCGGGCCTGGCCACGCCGGTGCACCCGCACATGTTGCGCCACTCGTTTGCCAGCCATGTGCTGCAGTCCAGCGGTGACTTACGTGCGGTGCAGGAGCTGCTGGGGCATGCCAACATCAGCACGACCCAGGTCTACACCCGGCTGGATTTCCAGCATCTGGCCAAGGCCTACGATGCTGCCCACCCGCGTGCCCGCAGCAAGCCGGACAAAACCTAGTCGCCCCAGGCTCGGGGCTTTATTTGGCTGCAGGCCGCTCAAACACCAGGCATGTGGTGGTGGCGTGGGCGTACAGCGTGCCGTCG
>CANGMW010000026.1 GCA_947454695.1 Comamonadaceae bacterium
CCCGGTGAGGCCACACCGCTGGCCGTGCGCGACCGCACCATGCTGGAGTTGATGTACGCCAGCGGTCTGCGCGTGAGTGAGCTCGTCACGCTCAAGACTTTTCATGTCAGCCCGCGCGACCAGGTGCTGCGTGTCATGGGCAAAGGCAGCAAGGAGCGCTTGCTGCCCTATGGCGATGTCGCGGCCCGGTGGCTGCAGCGCTACATGAGCGAAGCGCGCCCCGCCTTGCTGGGCGAAAAACAAACCGACGACCTCTTCGTTACCCGACGCGGTACCCGCGCGGGTGAGGCCATGTCGCGGGTGATGTTCTGGATGCTGGTGAAAAAATACGCCACCCTGGCCGGCATCACCAGCCCCCTGTCCCCCCACACCCTGCGCCACGCTTTTGCCACGCACCTGCTCAACCACGGGGCCGACTTGCGCGCCGTGCAAATGCTGCTCGGCCACGCCGACATCTCCACAACCACCATCTACACCCACGTGGCCCGCGAGCGACTCAAGTCGCTGCATGCGCAGCATCATCCGCGGGGATAATCTGCTTCGATTGCCTTCGCAGATGTCTCATGCCCTCCCTCCGCCACCAAGCCCTCGCTGTCGTCCTAGAACCCAACGCCGATGCCAAAGCGGCGCTGGCGCGCACCTTGGATGTGCACGCGCCGATCGATTCGAGCATCACCTTCCCGACGCCCGAGGGCATACCCGGACGGCCGGCGCGGCCTGAGCTGTTTCCCAAACTGCAGTACAAGAAAAAACCGCTGACCTCGGTGGAGGGGCGCGCGGAGTTGCTGCATTCGCTGGCGCACATCGAGCTCAATGCGATTGATCTGGCGGCCGATGTCGTGTGGCGGTTTGCGGGCATGCCTGAGGACTTTTACCGACAGTGGGCACAGGTCGCCCGAGAAGAGGCGCTGCACTTTCAGTTGCTGCGCGACCACCTGCGCTCAATGGGCCATGACTATGGCGACTTCCCGGCCCACACCGGTTTGTGGGACATGGCCGAGAAAACCCGCCACGATGTGCTGGCCCGGCTGGCGCTGGTGCCACGCACGCTGGAGGCGCGCGGGCTCGATGCCTCGCCGGTGGTGAAGAACAAACTGGTGGGGGCGGGTGACCACCGCGCAGGCGAAATTCTGGACATCATCTTGCGTGATGAGATCGGCCATGTCGCGGTGGGCAACCACTGGTACCGCTACCTGTGCGCGCAACGGGGGCTGGACCCGGTTCAGACCTACGCCCAACTCGCCTCTGAGCACGGCGCGCCGCGGCTGCAAGGGCCGTTCAATCTGGCCGCGCGCCAAGCCGCCGGCTTCACCTCCGAAGAGCTGGCCGCGCTCGCCTAAGGCTTTGGTGCCTCGCCAGGGCAGGGCGGGCAGGGGCTCTTTACAATCCCTGACATGCGGCTGTCAACGCCGCGCCTGAACAGAGGAACTTCCAAGATGGCAATTTACGAACTCGATGGCCACGCGCCTGAATTGGCGGCGGGTGCCTGGGTGGCCGACAGCGCGCAGGTGATCGGCAAGGTCACGCTGGGTGAGAACGCGAGCGTGTGGTTTGGCACGGTGATCCGTGGCGACTCCGAGCGCATCACCATCGGGCGTGGCTGCAATATCCAGGACGCCAGCGTGCTGCATGCCGACCCCGGCGTGCCGCTCACGCTGGGCGAGAACGTGTCGGTCGGCCATCAGGTCATGCTGCACGGCTGCACCGTAGGCGACGGCACGCTCATCGGCATTGGCGCCATCGTGCTCAACAACGCCAAGATCGGCAAGAACTGTCTGGTGGGTGCCGGCTCGCTGGTGACCGAGGGCAAGGAGTTCCCGGACGGCTCCATGATTCTGGGCAGCCCGGCCAAAGCGGTGCGCCAGCTCTCGCCCGAGCAGATGGCGGGTCTCACGCGCATCGCCACGCACTATGTTGAAAACGCCGAGCACTTTCGCAAGGGCTTGAAGAAAATTGCCTGAAGCGACGTCGCTTAAATCAAAGTTGCCTGTGTCTGAACTCCATAAATTTTTATTCGAAGGTCTGCCGGTTCGCGGCATGATCGTGCGCCTGACCGATGCCTGGCAGGAGGTGCTGCGCCGCCGTGCGGCCAACAGCACGTCCGGCCCTTACCCCTTGCCGGTGCAAGAGCTGCTGGGCGAGATGACAGCGGCCGGCGTGCTGATGCAGGCCAACATCAAGTTCAATGGCTCGCTGATTTTGCAAATCTTCGGCGACGGCCCGCTCAAGCTGGCCGTGGTGGAGGTGCAGTCGGACCTGAGTCTGCGCAGCACCGCCACTATCCGTGGCGAGGTGGCCCCCGGGTCGACGCTGCCGTCCATGCTCAATCTGCACGGCCAGGGGCGCTGCGCCATCACGCTGGACCCCAAAGACCGTTTGCCGGGTCAGCAGCCTTACCAGGGCGTGGTGCCGCTCACCGACGCGCAAGAAAAACCGCTGCACCAACTCAGCGACGTGCTGCAGCACTACATGCTGCAAAGCGAGCAGCTGCAGACCACGCTGGTGCTGGCCGCTGATGACCAGGTGGCCGCCGGCCTCTTGATTCAGCGCCTGCCCTTGCAGGGCGCGGGCAATCTGGAAGGGCATGCCGACGCCCAGACGAAAGAAGCGCTGCACGAGCACTACCACCGCATCGCCACGCTGGCGTCCAGCCTCAAGCGCGAGGAGTTGCTGACGCTGGATGTGGAGACGATTTTGCGTCGCCTGTTCTGGGAAGAAAAACTGCAGCGCTTTGAGGCGGCGGTGGGCGAATCCGCACCGCGCTTTGCCTGCACCTGCAGCCGCGCCCGGGTGAGCCGCATGATCGAAGGCCTGGGTGAGGCCGAAGCCCATGACATCCTGGCCGAGCAGGGCGCCATTTCGGTGGACTGTGAATTTTGCGGGGCTCAGTACCGCTTTGACGCGGTCGATGCCGCGCAGATTTTCAAGCCTTTGGGCAAGCAGCCGCCGTCCAGCGACGCGGTGCAATAAGGCTTAGCTGCCCAAAGCCCAGGGGGCTAGGGCCGGCAACGCTTATTTTTTGGTGAACTGCACGTAAATTTCGTTGGGCTTGACCATGCCCAACTCCATGCGTGCTTTTTCCTCGACCATCTCCAGGCCTTCTTTGAGGTCACGCACCTCGGCCACCAGCCGGTTGTTATTGAGCTGCGCCTGCTCGTTTTTCTTTTTCTGAGCATCGAGCTGGCTGACCATGCGCGAGACATTGGGCACGCTGCCGCGCCCGAACCAGAGTTGCGCCTGCAAAATGAGCAGCAGCACGATGAGCGTGGTGGGGATGATGCGAACGTTCATGGTTCCTCCCGTAGGCTCAAATCGTGCTGCCGGCGCATCACTTCAGGTTGTAGAAGGCGGCGCGACCCGGGTACTGGGCGATGTCACCCAGGTCTTCTTCGATGCGCAGCAACTGGTTGTACTTAGCCATGCGGTCCGAGCGGCTCATGGAGCCGGTCTTGATCTGACCCGCGTTGGTGCCCACCGCGATGTCGGCGATGGTGGAATCCTCGGTCTCGCCCGAGCGGTGGCTGATCACGGCGGTGTAGCCGGCGCGCTTGGCCATTTCGATGGCGGCGAAGGTTTCGGTGAGTGTGCCGATCTGGTTGATCTTGATCAGGATGGAGTTGGCGATTTGTTTGTCGATGCCTTCTTTCAGGATCTTGGTGTTGGTGACGAACAGGTCATCACCCACCAGCTGGACTTTTTTGCCCAGCCGCTCGGTGAGGATTTTCCAGCCGTCCCAGTCGCCTTCGTGCATGCCGTCTTCGATGCTGATGATGGGGTACTTGTCGCACCAGCTCGCCAGGATGTCGGTCCACTCGGCGGCGCTGAGTTGCAGGCCTTCGCCGTCGAGGTGGTACTTGCCGTCTTTGTAGAACTCGCTGGCGGCACAGTCCAGGCCCAGCGCAATCTGGGTGCCGGCGGTGTAGCCGGCTTTGTCGATGGCTTCCAAAATCAGCTGGATGGCCGCTTCGTGGCTGGCCACGCTGGGGGCAAAGCCGCCTTCGTCGCCCACGGCGGTGCTCATGCCCTTGTCGTGCAAAATTTTCTTGAGCGCATGGAACACCTCGGCGCCGTAACGCACGGCTTCGCGAAAACTCGGTGCACCCACCGGGATGATCATGAGCTCTTGCAGGTCCAAGTTGTTGTTGGCGTGCGCGCCGCCGTTGATGACGTTCATCATCGGCACGGGCATTTGCACGCTGCTCATGCCACCGAAATAGCGGTACAGGGGCAGGCCGGCTTCTTCAGCGGCGGCGCGGGCCACGGCCATGGAGACGGCCAGCATCGCGTTGGCGCCCAGGCGGGATTTGTTCTCGGTGCCGTCCAGGTCGATCAGCGTCTTGTCCAGGAAGGCTTGCTCGGAGGCGTCCAGCCCCAGCACGGCTTCGCTGATTTCGGTGTTGATGTTCTCCACCGCTTTGAGCACGCCTTTGCCTAAGTAACGGCTCTTGTCGCCGTCGCGCAGTTCGATGGCTTCGCGTGAACCGGTGGATGCGCCCGAGGGTACAGCCGCACGGCCCATGGTGCCGGACTCCAGCAACACATCGCACTCCACGGTGGGGTTGCCGCGTGAATCCAGAATTTCGCGGCCGACGATATCAACAATTGCACTCATGTTTTCCCTTTGATTTAAAAAACTCTCTCAGACCGGGGCGGCAACGCCCTCGACCAGCACGGCATTGAAAAATTGGGTGGCGCCTTGGCGCTTAGCACGGGCCGCGGTGTACATCTCGCCGTCATAGAAGGCTTTGGCGGCTTCCACGCTGGGGAACTGCAGCACGGCCATGCGTGCCGGCTGCCAGTTGCCTTCGACGACTTCCATCGCGCCACCACGCACCAGGTACTCGCCGCCGGCGGCCTTCACCGCAGCAGGCGCCAGCGCCATGTACTGTTTGTACTGTTCCATGTCGGAAATGGCCATGTCGACGATCAGGTAAGCAGCTGGCATGAAGGGCTCCGGGTTCAAAAAATTCAGTTGACTTAAGTAAAGTGGTGTTCCAAAAAGCCATGCTGCTTGGTCACCGCGTCCAGGGCGACCAAGGTTTCCAGCAGGGCTTTCATGTGCTTCAGGGGCACGGCATTGGGGCCGTCGCTCAGGGCTTTGGACGGGTCAGGGTGCGTTTCCATGAACAGACCCGCCACGCCCACGGCCACGGCCGCGCGGGCCAGCACCGGCACGAACTCGCGCTGACCGCCGCTGCTGGTACCTTGGCCGCCGGGCAGCTGCACCGAGTGGGTGGCGTCAAACACGATCGGGGCGTTGGTCTCGCGCATGATGGCCAGCGAGCGCATGTCGCTCACCAGGTTGTTGTAGCCAAAGCTCACGCCGCGTTCGCAGGCCATGAAGTTGTCTTCGTTCAGGCCCTTGTCGCGCGCAGCGGCGCGGGCTTTGTCGATGACGTTTTTCATGTCGCCGGGGGCTAAAAACTGGCCTTTCTTGATGTTCACCGGCTTGCCCGATTGCGCCACGGCGTGGATGAAGTCGGTCTGGCGGCACAAAAAGGCGGGCGTTTGCAGCACGTCCACCACGGCCGCTGCGGCAGTGATGTCGTCTTCGGTGTGCACATCGGTGAGCACCGGCACATTCAGCTCACGTTTTACTTTGGCCAGAATCTCCAGACCGCGCTCACGACCGGGTCCGCGAAAGCTCGTGCCCGAGGAGCGGTTGGCTTTGTCGAAACTGCTCTTGAAGATGAAAGGAATACCCAGCGAGCGGGTGATCTCTTGGAGCGTGCCGGCGGTGTCCATCTGCAACTGCTCGGACTCGATGACGCAGGGGCCTGCGATCAAAAAGAAGCGATGGTTCAGCCCTGCCTCAAAGCCGCAAAGTTTCATAGAGTCCCCACGCGGGTCAGGTTGTGAACTGCGCTGCATTCAACGGGGGGCTTCGCATCCTGGCGCGGTCCGGCGTTGCTCATGCCACGGCCTTCAGGCTCTTGCCACCGGTTTGGTGGTCCAGCGCCGCCTTGATGAAGGCATTGAACAGCGGGTGCCCGTCCCAGGGCGTGGATTTGAATTCGGGGTGGAACTGCACGCCGATGAACCAGGGGTGGACGTTTTGCGGCAACTCCACGATCTCCGTGAGGTGTTCACGCTGGGTGAGCGCAGAAATCACCAAGCCGGATTGGCGCAAGGTGTCCAGGTAATTCACATTGGCTTCATAACGGTGACGGTGGCGCTCGGTCACCACATCGCCGTAGATCTTGTGCGCCAGCGTCCCCTTGGCCACGTCGGAGCTCTGCGCGCCCAGGCGCATGGTGCCGCCCAGGTCGGAGTTTTCGTCGCGCGTCTTGATGGTGCCGTCGGCATCTTTCCACTCGTTGATGAGGGCGATGACCGGGTTGGGGCTGTCGGGCTCGAACTCGGTGCTGTTGGCATGCGCCAAGCCGGCCACATGGCGGGCGAATTCAATGGTGGCGACCTGCATACCCAAGCAGATGCCGAGGTAGGGCACTTTGTTCTCGCGGGCAAAACGGGCGGTGCTGATCTTGCCTTCAATGCCGCGCTTGCCAAAACCGCCGGGCACCAAAATGCCATCGTATTTGGCCAGGCGGGAGATCTCTTCATCGGTGATGGTTTCCGAGTCCACATGTTCGATCTTCACGCGCACATGGTTTTTCATACCGGCGTGGCGCAGCGCTTCATTGACCGACTTGTAGCTGTCCGACAGGTCCACATACTTGCCCACCATGGCAATGGTGACTTCGCCTTGCGGGTGTTCGGTCTCGTAGACGAGATCGTCCCAGCGTTTGAGAACAGCCGGGGGCGTGTTCAGCCGCAGCTTGTCGCAGATGAGGCCATCGAGCCCCTGCTCGTGCAGCACGCGCGGCACTTTATAAATGGTGTCCACATCGGGCATAGAGATGACGCCCCAGGCCGGCACGTTGGTGAACAGGCTGATTTTTTCGCGCTCGTCATCGGGAATGGTGCGGTCGGCGCGGCACAGCAGCGCATCGGGCTGGATACCAATTTCGCGCAGCTTTTGCACCGTGTGCTGGGTCGGCTTGGTTTTGAGCTCGCCGGCCGCTGCAATCCAGGGCACATAGGTCAGGTGCACAAAAGCGGTGTTGTTGGGGCCTAAACGCAGGCTCAACTGACGCACGGCTTCCAGAAACGGCAGGGACTCGATGTCACCCACCGTACCGCCGATTTCCACAATCGCCACATCCACCGCTTCGGGCGTGTCAAAGCCGGCGCCGCGTTTGATGAAGTCCTGAATTTCATTGGTGACGTGCGGGATGACCTGCACGGTCTTGCCCAGGTAATCGCCACGGCGCTCTTTTTCGAGCACGCTTTTGTAGATCTGGCCGGTGGTGAAGTTGTTGGCGCGGCGCATGCGCGTTTCGACGAAACGCTCATAGTGGCCCAGGTCCAGGTCGGTCTCGGCCCCATCTTCGGTCACGAATACCTCGCCATGTTGGAACGGCGACATGGTGCCGGGGTCCACGTTGAGGTAGGGATCGAGCTTGATGAGGGTGACTCTGAGGCCCCGCGATTCCAGAATCGCAGCTAAGGAGGCTGAGGCGATTCCCTTGCCAAGGGAAGACACCACACCGCCGGTGACGAAGACAAATTTGGTCATGTCAGAGGGAGCGAAGCGCTCAGGGAGGTGGTAAAGCGAGATTATAGGCGCGCGCCGCGGCCCCGCCGGCCAAACCGCCCCCGCCAGCCCACAAATTTCTGCCGTCAGGCCAGTGCGCGTCGCGGCCATGTCTCTGCTACATTGCGGAGCATGAATGACCTCGCTGGAAAACACATTGTTCTGGGCCTGACCGGCGGTATCGCCTGCTACAAGGCGGCTGAATTGTGCCGCGCCCTCATCAAGTCAGGCGCGACGGTGCAGGTGGTGATGACACAGGCTGCCGAGCAGTTCATCACGCCGGTGACGATGCAGGCCTTGTCCAACCGGCCGGTCTACGACTCGCAATGGGATGCGCGCGAGGCCAACAACATGCCGCACATCAATCTGAGCCGCGAGGCCGATGCGATCCTGATTGCGCCGTGCAGTGCCGATTTCATGGCCAAGCTACTGCACGGGCGGGCCGATGATTTGCTCAGCCTCATGTGCCTGGCCCGTCCCATCGCTGAAGTGCCCTTGCTGGTCGCGCCGGCCATGAACCGCGAAATGTGGGCGCATCCGGCCACCCAACGCAATTTGGCGCAACTGGCTGCTGACGGTACTGTGGTGCTGGGCGTGGGCAACGGAGACCAAGCCTGTGGCGAGACGGGCGACGGGCGCATGCTCGAACCTGACGAGTTGCTATTGGATGTGATTGCCTTCTTTGCGCCCAAGCCCTTGCAAGGCCAACAGGTGCTGGTCACCGCAGGCCCGACTTTTGAAGCCATCGACCCGGTGCGCGGCATCACCAATTTGTCCAGCGGCAAGATGGGTTTTGCCATTGCCCGCGCGGCCCAGGAAGCGGGCGCGCACGTGACGCTGGTGGCCGGCCCCGTGCAGCTGCCCACACCCCGCGGTGTGACGCGCTTGGATGTGACCTCGGCCCTGGACATGCACCAGGCGGTGAGCGCGCAGCTGGACCGCGCTCAGGTGTTCATTGCCACCGCGGCCGTGGCCGATTGGCGCGTGGCGACCGTGGCCGAACAAAAAATTAAAAAAGACAGCGCCGGCCAGATGCCGCCGCTGCAGTTCACCGAAAACCCGGACATTCTGGCCATGGCGGCAAAAAGCCCGCGGGCTTTGAGCGGTGCGCTGTTTTGTGTCGGCTTTGCTGCCGAAAGCCATGACTTGCTCCAGCATGCCCGGGCCAAGCGCGAGCGCAAGGGCGTGCCCCTGATCGTGGGCAATATCGGGCCGGCTACCTTCGGCAAAGACGACAACGCGCTCTTGCTGGTCGATGAACACGGTACGCATGAACTGCCGCATGCGAGCAAACTGACCCTGGCCCGTCAGCTGGTGGCCGACATTGCGCGCCGGCGCCAAGCCGTCCACTGATTATTTTTTCAAGCACCGCATCATGAACGTTGACGTCAAAATTCTCGATCCCCGTATGGCTGAGCAACTGCCGGCCTATGCCACGCCGGGCAGTGCCGGACTCGATTTGCGCGCCTGCCTGGATGCGCCCATCACCTTGTTGCCCAATGCCTGGCAACTCGTGCCCACCGGCATTGCGATCTGGTTGCAAGACCCGGGCTATGCGGCACTTATCCTCCCGCGTTCCGGTCTGGGGCACAAGCACGGCATCGTGCTGGGTAATCTGGTGGGTTTGATTGACAGCGATTACCAGGGGCAGCTGATGGTCAGTGCCTGGAACCGTTCGGATGTGGCCTTCACCATCGAGCCCATGGAGCGCATTGCGCAGCTGATGATCGTGCCGGTGATGCAGGCACGCTTCAATGTGGTGAACGAATTTCCGCCGACCCAGCGCGGCGAGGGCGGTTACGGCTCCACCGGCAAAGCCTGAGTTCAGTGCAGGCTGTCGCTGCCCGGAGGCAGGGTGTCGGGCGGCTGGATGCGGAAAAAACCGGTGCCGGCTGAACCGCGTCCCACTTCTTCTTCGGTGGCTTCGCGCACGCCTTCTACTTTCAGTTTGAGCCGCAAGGCAATGCCTGCCAGCGGGTGGTTGCCGTCGAGCACCACATGTTCAGGGTAGAGCTCGGTCACGGTGTACAGCACGTTATGGGGGGCGTCGGGGTTGCAACCTGGAGGCAAGGCGCTGCCTTCGATGGTCATGCCTTCTTCAAGCTCTTGAGGAAACAAGGCGCGCGATTCCAGAAACACGAGCTGCTCGTTGAAGTCGCCAAACGCTTCTTCAGGTTCGAGCTGCAACAAGACCGTGGCGCCCACGCTGTGGCCTTGTAAAGCCTCTTCGATTTTTTTAAACAGATCGTTGCCGCCCACCAGAAATTCCACCGGATCGTCCAGTACGTCCAGTTCTTCGCCGAGGGTGTCTTGCAGCGTCCAGGTCAGTGCGACCACACAGTGTTGATTGATATCCATAAGGCAGAATTGTCGCAGTTTGGCGAATCACTCGCCGTGAGGACTTGAAATGAATGTGGATCAGGCATTGCCCTTGCTCGCAGGGCTCACACCGCAGGTGTTCATGAAGCGGCATTGGCAGAAAAAGCCCTTGCTCATCCGTCAGGCCGTACCGGGTATGCAGCCGCTGCTGGACCGCGCCGCCTTGTTTGAGCTGGCCGGCCGTGATGACGTGGAGTCCCGCCTGGTCGAGCAAATCGCCAAGAAGGGCGAATCAGCCTGGCGATTCCGCCATGGCCCGTTTGCCCGCCGGGCCCTGCCGCCGCTGTCACGCGCGCAGTGGACCTTGCTGGTTCAAGGCGTGGATTTGCATGAGGACGCGGTGCACGCGCTCATGAACCAGTTCCGCTTTGTGCCCGACGCCCGTTTGGATGATTTGATGATCAGCTACGCCAGCGACGGCGGTGGCGTGGGGCCGCATTTTGACAGCTATGACGTTTTTTTGCTGCAGGCGCAGGGGCGTCGGCGCTGGCGCATTGGACGACAGACCGACTTGTCGCTCAAGCCGAACATGCCGGTGAAAATTTTGGCCAATTTTGTGCCTGAGCAGGAGTTTGTGCTCGAGCCCGGCGACATGCTGTACCTGCCGCCGCGCTATGCCCATGACGGGGTGGCTGTGGGCGGGGACTGTATGACCTATTCCATCGGTTTTCGCTCGGCACAGCGCGATGAGATGGCCCGCGAAATGTTGCAGCGTTTGGCGGACGATGCGCTGGCGCTGGTGGGCGAGGCGCGTTACCCGGACCCGCAACAAAGCGCTGTACTCACGCCTGCCGCTATTCCCGAATCGCTCACGGTCTTTGCCCGCCAAGCGCTGCTGGCCGCGCTCAAAGACGAGAAGGTCTTGCCCCGGTTGTTGGGTGAGTACTTGACCGAGCCCAAATCACAAGTCTGGTTTGACGCCAACGCCAAGGTTAAGTTGTCAGGCGGGGTGGTGCTTGATCGACGCACCCGCATGATGTATGACCAGCACCATGTCTTCATCAATGGCGAGAGCTACCGGGCCTCCGGGGCGGATGCCCGCTTGATGCGTCGCCTGGCTGATGCGCGCTGCCTGGATGCCCAATCGGTGGCCAAATCCAGCGAGGAGGCCAAAGTCCTTTTGAGGTCTTGGGGCGAAGACGGGTGGCTGCAGCAAGGGTGAACTAGCGCAAAAAAGCCCCTAAAACACGGAGTTAGGGCTTCCCCTATGAGGGGTGTGAAAACAATCTATAATCCGAGGCTGAGTGGGGCTTGCTCGAGCAAACCCCACTTGGTCAGCGAAATCAACCGCGCTGGCAATTTCCGGAAATTGTTTTTAATCCATCTTTCAGGTAATTCATCATGAAAAAAACCCTCATTTTGGCCGCTGTGATCGCTGCTGCTGCTTTGGCTGCTTGCGGTAAAAAAGAAGAAGCTGCTCCTGCTGCTGCTCCCGCTCCTGCTGCTGCTCCTGCACCCGCTGCAGCTGCCCCCGCTGCTGAAGCTGCTGCTGCTCCCGCCGCTGCACCTGCTGCTGCCGACAAGAAGTAATTCTTAGTCTCAGAAAAAAAGCCACCTTCGGGTGGCTTTTTTTCGTCCGGGCGCAGGCAAGACCGGTCGGCCCCTTGCCTGGCACAGCTTATTTAAGGTCGTCCGCGATAACTTTCAAAATGCGTTGCGCATTGTCGGAGGCTTCTGCTTCACCTTGTGCATTCATCACACTCACCCGCGTGGACTCTGCACTGGATTTGACGGCGATACGAAATTTTTGGGCGGCAATCGGCTTGGCGGCACTGCCAAACAGTTTGCTGAAGAAGCCGGGCTCTGCACGGTCAATGCTGGGGTCTACATAACGCACAAAGTACAGACCCTGCGCACGATCCCGGTCTTCCACTGTGAAGCCGGTGCGGTCTAGGGAGAGACCCACCCGGCGCCAAGCGCGGTCAAAACTATCTGAGAGCAGCAGGACCGACTCGCCGTTGGTGGTCGTCAGTCGCGAAGTGAGCTTGGTCTGTACGCCGTCTACAGCCGCTGCGGACAGTTCCGGGCGGGTTCCCAGTTTGATCATCAGGCGACGCAAAAATTCGGCCTCCAGCTCAGGCTCAATGGGTCGGGGCTGCCACATGGTCTGGCCTTTTTGCATGTCGCTGGACAGGCCGCTGTACACCTCGATCATGCCGCGGTGGCTGATGAAGACCTCGGTGTTGCCGTCCTCGGTGCGTTCCAGCCGGGTGCGGTATTTGTCCAGCTCACCGGTGGAGTAAATAGAGTCAAACAGTTTGCCCAGCGTACCGCGGATCCAGTCGTTCGGTAATTTGGCGCGATTTTCTGCCCAGTCGGTTTCCATGATGCCCAGCTTGGACTGGTCCATGGCCAGCAGAAAACCGTTTTCCAGCCAAAATTCTTTGATGGGTTCCCACAAATCATCCGGGCTGCGTTTGACCACCAGCCAGCGCTGCGAACCCGAGCGCATCACCTTCATGTCCGGGGTGTTGTCGGCACCGACCATCGCGGGTGATGCCGTGGAGCCTCCCGCCTGGTAAGACGATGCGGTGACGGGACCACCCGGCACTTTGTAGCGACTGTCCTGACTCAGTTTGGTCAGATCAGGGGGTACGGAGAGTTGCGGGGACTTACGGACCGAGCCGCTCTTGTAGTCCACTTTTTCGCTCTCCAGTGCGGAGCAGGCGCACAGCGCCAGACTCAAACCGAGGAGGGCCAGTTTGCTTGAATGATTCACCGTATAAACCTCAAAAAATGGGTGCCATTGTTTTACAGCAGGCCGCTGGCGCGCAAAGCACCTTCGACGACAGGCGCGTTGGCGGGGGTGAGGGGGGTCATGGGCAAACGCAAGGTGCCGCCACACAGTCCCATGCGCTGCATGGCCCACTTCACGGGGATGGGGTTGGGTTCAATGAACAAGTTTTTATGAACCGGCAGGAGCTTGAATTGAATGGCCATTGCCCGCTGGGTGTCGCCGGCCATGGCGGCCACGCACAGCTCGTGCATGAGGCGCGGCGCCACATTGGCCGTCACGCTCACATTGCCTTGACCACCGCACAGCATCAGGGCCACAGCGGTCGGGTCGTCACCGGAATAGACGGCAAAACCTTTGGGCACATCACGGATCAGCCACTGGGCCCGCTCGATGTTGCCGGTGGCTTCCTTGATGCCGATGATGCCGTCCACCTGAGCGAGACGCAGCACCGTGTCATGGGCCATATCGGCCACTGAGCGGCCAGGTACGTTGTAAAGCACCGTGGGCAAATCCACCGCTTCGGCGATGGCCTTGAAGTGCAGGTACTGGCCTTCTTGCGTGGGTTTGTTGTAGTAGGGCACGACTTGCAGCTGGCAATCGGCACCGACTTTTTTGGCAAAGCGCGCCAGCTCAATGGCTTCTGAAGTGGAGTTGGCGCCACAGCCGGCCATGATCGGCACACGGCCTTTGGCCTGCTCGACCGAAACGCGGATGATCTCGCAGTGTTCGTCCACGTTCACCGTGGGGGACTCGCCGGTGGTGCCCACCACGCCGATGCAGTCGGTGCCCTCAGCGATGTGCCAGTCGATCAGCTTGCGCAAAGTCGGGTAGTCAACGCTGCCGTCCTCGTGCAAAGGGGTGACCAGGGCCACGATGCTGCCAGTGATGGGGCTGAAAGACTGAGTCATGTTCCGACGGAATTTTTGTGGCAAAAGAGCATTCTAACTAGCTGCGTCGCGCCATCGCGCTCAAGCACAGCCGCTCACAGAAGGAACCAGCGAGCCGGCGTGCTGGCGCTGGTGTGTTCTGGGGATGGTGATACGGCAACCAAGCGTTGCACAAACCGGGCGGGTGTATCGATGAATCCGTCTTCATACGCCACCACCCGAAGGCCTGCAAATGCGCGCAGCAGCTCCCCGGGTTGCAAAAGAAAGTCAGGTCGTGAGGGTTTGCCCACCGTTTCATTGCCCGCGGCAAAGGTCTCATAAATCAAGACGCCGCCGGCTGAGACGCTTTGCAGGAGGGTGGGCAAGAGGGGTCGCCACAAGTAATTGGTGACGATGACCGCATTGAAAGTTTGCGGCTGTTGGGAAGCGCCGCCGCTGGCGGGGCTTGTTGACTGGGAATGCAGTGGCCACGGGCCGTTTTCAATATCAGCCAGCACGCAGGTGCCAAAAGCGCCGGCCGCAGCCACCGCCTGCTCGGAGCGGTCTATCCCCGTCACCGGGTGGCCGCGCTGTGAAAACCAGGCCATGTGCCGTCCGTGCCCGCAGGCCACATCCAGCACCGACCCTTGGGGGCGGACCAGATGGGACCAGCGCTGGACCCAGGCCGAGGGCGTTTCCTGACCGTGCTGCAGCGGCCCGCCGGCCGCACGCATCGTCATCGGGGTTTGACCTCGTCCTTGAGGGCGGCCATGGCCATTTTTTCAACCAGACGCGGGGCCAGCAGCTTGATGAATCGGCCAATCTTGCCCTTGGCGGTCATGACCACTTCACTTTGCCGACGCTGCATGCCTTGCAGGATCAGTCGCGCACAGGTGGGAGTGGTCATAGCGTTGTCTTCTTTCAAGCCGCTGGAGCCGGCCGCCACACCTGCGGCGTTCAGTCCGTGGTAACGGATCTGGGTGGCCACCACGCCCGGGTAGGCCGTGGTCACGCTCACACCACTGGCACGCAGTTCGGTACGCAAGGCCTCGAAGAACCCCGTCATGGCAAATTTGGTCGCGCTGTAGGCGGTGCGCCCCGGCACGCCCACCAGGCCCGCCAGCGAAGAGACCGCCACGATGTGACCCCGTGTGGCTTTGAGGTGGGGCAAGGCCGCATGGGTGCACCACACGCTGCCCCACAGGTTGATGCGCATGAGGTTTTCATACCAACCCAGGTC
>CANGMW010000027.1 GCA_947454695.1 Comamonadaceae bacterium
ATGTGATGGGGCTGCAAGCCAGTGGCCTGGCCCCATTGAGTCTGTCAGACACGCACGGCCGGTTCAATTCACCCTATTTCAGTCTTTTGCAAAACGGTGTGCACTCAGCGTATGGGTTTGGTTTAGAAGGTGGCTTACAAGTCCGTGGGGCTTACATCAGCCAGCTGAACACGCTGTCCAATCCGCTGGACTCCAGCTTGGGTATTAATCGCCAAATGGTGGTTCTGGATTTTCAGAAAAATTTTGGCTCCACCACAGGCGTGGTGACGGTTGGCAGTATGACGGAAGACAAGTCCTTGTTGGGCGCAGTCGGTACCGGCGCTATGGGATTGAATGGCACGGCTCAAACAACTTTTGTGACCTTGGCTGCCAGCCACGCCTGGTCGCAAGGTCTGCAACTTGCCGCCATGGCGACCACGGGATACACCGCAGGGTTGAGCAGCACGGGTGAGTCGCTGGTGGACGGCGCCAGTGGCATACAAACCTTGGCTTGGAGTTTGGGTGTCTCCAAAAGCGACCTTCGACAATTGGGTGACCGCTTGGGTCTGACCGTGTCGATGCCGCTTCGAGCCATGAGCGGTAGCCTGCAAATGACCACGGCGACTTCACAAAGTCCGCTGGACGGTTCTTTGCAATACACCACACAGGCTTTGAGCATGACTCCCACCGGCGTTCAGACCGATGTGGAGTTGGCCTACACGACTCCCCTGCGAGTCGGGGGTAGTTTGAGTGCCATGGCTGTTGCCAATTTCCACCCCGGGCATGATGCCAATGCGCCCACACGCCTGAGCATGGGGGCTCGTTACCATTGGCGTTTTTAAATAAGGAGCGCGTGATGCAGAGTTCATGGTTTCGGTTGCTAGGCGCAACCCGCACAAAGGTGGCGACGTTGTGGGCTGATGCGGCGCATTGCATGCGCTTGGTATTCGTGGTGCTGATCGGTCTGACAATTCACAGTGCTGGTGCTCAGGAATCTGAACGCCGCTTCAAGGTGTTGACCCAAGATGAGATGACACCGGCTCAACGCGAATTGGCTGACAACATCCGTTCTGGGCCGCGTGCGGCGGTTGCCGGCTCTGCCGCCAACGCCAGTGGCAATTCGGTGGGCAGCCCCTTCAATGTGTTTTTGCGCAGCCCCGAACTCGGTGACCCGCTGCAACGCGTGGGCTCCTACATCCGATTCAAGAGCACGCTGGGCATGCGGCTGAATGAGATGGCCATCCTGATCACTGCGCGCTACTGGAACTCTCAATATGAATGGTTTGCCCACCATAGGCTGGCTTTGCAGGCCGGGCTCGACCCCCAAGTTGCACAGGCCATTGCCCAAGGTAAAAGGCCTTCACAGATGAAGCCCGACGAGGCCGTGGTTTATGACTTCAGCCATGAATTGCACCACAACAAGCGCGTGAGTGACCGTACTTTCAAGGCGACCCTGGAGATGTTTGGCGAACAAGGCGTCATGGACCTGATTGGCGTGAACGGCTACTACAGCCTGGTGTCCATGGTGCTGAATGTGGACCGCACGCCCATTCCTAACGGGGGTGCTTTGCCTTTGGCGCCTCTGGAATAACGGTGCGTGTTTGCTCGTCTCCATGCGGGCGCTGCATTGTGTCCAAGTGTGTTGGCGCGTCGGCTTTGTCTTGACTGCCTCCTAGAATCTGCCAAGAACAACGGGAGGCTTAGGTCATGTTGAAAAAAATGCTTTTACTGTGCGGCTTGCTGACCGCGCAAGGTTTCGAAATAGTCCATGCGCAGGGGCTTTCTTTGAACACCGAGTCCGGCCTGGACATCGGACTTCAAGCCTCTTCTTACAACTACGAAGAGTTTGTCGAAGGTAACCCCTTTGTTTCTCACATAGGCCATAAATGGGGTGTGGTGGGAACCTGGAACTATGCCTTCGAGGGCGACTTGAACAACTGGTACCTCAGCTTGGATGCGCGCTACGCTGAAGGTTACGTGGATTACGATGGCAGTGGCACCATGAAAGGCCAGCCCGACAAACTATCAGATTACCGCTTGTTGGTCGGTAAAGACGTTCCTTTTGACGATTTTCTGTTGTCGTTTTATTCGGGCGCCGGTGTGCGATCGCTCTACAACGATGCACGAGGCGAAACCTCCACGCATAAGTTTGGTTACCGGCGCGACAGTTCTTATGTCTATTTGCCTGTGGGGCTGACGCATCGCATGGGCCTGGGTGAAGGCGATGCACGCTTGTCCACCACGTTGGAATACGACCATTTACTGGAAGGGCGTCAGGTGTCGCATGTCACTGATGCCGGCGCCCAAACCGATCTTTATAACTCCCAGCGAAAAGGGTTCGGTTTGCGCCTGATGTTGGCTTATGAAACTGAGCACTGGACGCTTGGTAGCTTCTACAACTACTGGAATATCCAACGTTCGGAGAATGGAACATTCATCGACCTGCCCTACCTCTGGACAGGTTATGAGCCCCTCAACATCACGCGTGAATTTGGTCTGTTGCTCAAATACCGTTTCCGCTGATCACATGCCGCTGTAGTTGGGGCCGCCGCCGCCCTCAGGCGTGACCCACACGATGTTTTGGGTCGGGTCCTTGATGTCGCAGGTTTTGCAATGCACGCAGTTTTGTGCGTTGATCTGCAGGCGGTCTGAGTTGTCTTCGTTCTTCACATACTCGTACACGCCAGCCGGGCAATAGCGTCCCTCCGGCCCGGCGAACTGGCTCAGATTGATGTTCACCGGCACGGAGGCGTCTTTGAGCGTTAGGTGCGCCGGCTGGTTTTCCTCGTGGTTGGTGCTGCTGATGAAGACACTGCTCAAGCGGTCGAACGTGATGTGGTTGTCCGGCTTGGGGTAGACGATCGGCTGGCACTGCGCGGCGGGTTGGAGCGCCAAGTGATCGGGAATTTTGCGGTGCACAGTCCAAGGCGGTGACTTCAAGCCCAGCTTGGGCAACAACCACTGTTCAATGCCGGTCATGAAGGCGCCCACCAAATTGCCTTTTTTGAACCACTGTTTGAAGTTGCGGGAACGGTCCAGTTCTTGGTAGAGCCAGCTCTTGGTGAACGCCTCTGGGTAATCGCTCAATTCATCGTGCTGGCGTCCTGCGGCCAAAGCGTCATAGGCGGCTTCAGCCGCCAGCATGCCGCTCTTGATGGCCGCGTGGCTGCCCTTGATGCGGCTGGCGTTCAAATAGCCGGCATCGCAGCCCACCAATGCGCCGCCGGGGAAAATGGTTTTGGGCAGGCTCAGCAAGCCGCCGGCCGTGATGGCGCGCGCGCCATAGCCGATGCGCTTGCCGCCTTGGATGTGCGCGCGAATCGCCGGATGGGTTTTCCAGCGCTGCATTTCTTCAAAGGGGCTGAGGTAGGGGTTCTTGTAGTCCAGCCCGGTGACAAAGCCCAAGGTGACCTTGTTGCCTTCCTGGTGGTACAAAAAGCCACCGCCATAGGTGTGGTTGTCCATCGGCCAGCCGGCGGTGTGCACGACCAGTCCCGGCTTGGCTTGTTCGGGGCTGACTTCCCACAGCTCTTTGATGCCGATGGCATAACTTTGCGGGTCGCGGCCTTCGTCCAGCTTGAAGCGGGCGATGACTTGTTTGCCCAGGTGACCGCGCGCGCCTTCAGCAAAGATGGTGTACTTGGCCAGCAGCTCCATACCGAGCTGAAAATTCTCAGTGGGCTGACCGTCTTTGCCGACCCCCAGATTGCCGGTGGCCACGCCTTTGACCGAGCCGTCGTCGTTGTAGAGCACCTCCGCGGCCGCAAAGCCGGGGAAAATTTCCACGCCCAGACCTTCGGCTTGTTCGCCCAGCCATTTGGTGAGGGCGCCCAGGCTGATCACATAGTTGCCGTCGTTGTGAAAGCAATCGGGCACCAGAAAGTTGGGCGTGCGCTTGGCCGAGCTTTCATTCAAGAACAGCACGTCATCCGAGGTGACCGGCTGGTTCAGCGGTGCACCGAGTTCTTTCCAGTTGGGCAGCAACTCGGTGAGGGCGATCGGGTCCATCACCGCGCCGGACAAAATATGCGCGCCGGGCTCCGAGCCTTTTTCAAGCACCACCACGGACACGTCCTGCCCTTTTTCAGCCGCGAGTTGCTTGAGGCGGATGGCCGTGGCCAGGCCGCCGGGGCCTGCGCCCACGACGACGACGTCGTAGTCCATGGACTCACGGGGACCAAACTGAGCGAGTATTTCTTGAGGGGTCATGATGCGCCATCCGCAGGGTAAGACTTGATAATGAAGATGTTAGGGGCAGCCGTTGCGAGACCGTGTCGGCTGCGCGACTGATTTTATGCCCTGCACGGGCACAATCTCAGCCACTTTTGATTTTCAACTGAGAAGGTACTCCCATGGCTTACAGCATTGATTTATCCGGCCGCGTGGCCTTGGTCACCGGCGCCTCCAGCGGGCTGGGCGCCCAGTTTGCAAAAACCCTGGCACGAGCCGGCGCCGCCGTGGTGCTGGCCAGCCGCCGGGTCGACAAATTGAAGGAGTTGCGGGCCGAAATCGAAGGCGAGGGCGGCAGCGCCCATGTCGTGGCGCTGGACGTGACCGATGTGGATTCCATCAAGGCCGCGGTGGCCCATGCTGAAACCGAAGTGGGGTCGATTGACATCCTCATCAACAACTCGGGCGTGAGCACCACGCAGCGCATTCAGGACGTGAGCGAAGACGACTATGACTTTGTCTTCGGCACCAACACCAAGGGTGCCTTTTTTATGGCGCAGGAAGTGGGCAAGCGCATGCTGGCCCGTGCCAAAGGCGCAGCGCCGGGCACCTTCACGGGCGGGCGCATCGTCAACATCGCCTCGATGGCCGGCTTGCGCGTGTTGCCGCAAATCGGGGTTTACTGCATGAGCAAATCCGCGGTGATTCAGATGACCCGCGCCATGGCACTGGAGTGGGGGCGCTTTGGCATCAATGTGAACGCCATCTGCCCGGGCTACATCGACACCGAAATCAACCATGCCCACTGGCAGACCGAGCAGGGGCAAAAACTGGTGCAGATGCTGCCGCGCAAGCGCGTGGGTTCGCCGCAGGATCTGGACTCGGTGCTGGTCATGCTGTGCGCCAACGAGAGCCATTTCATCAATGGTGCCGTCATTGCGGCGGACGACGGATTCGGCGTATGAAGATCGAGATTCCCGAGCAGAAAAAAAAGGTGTTTGAGACGGTCATCCCGATCCGTTGGGGCGATATGGATTCAATGGGTCACCTGAACAACGCCAGTTATTTCCGCTTCATGGAAACGGCCCGCATTGACTGGTTGTATTCGATCGGCGGCAAGCCCGATCCTTCCGGTGAAGGCGCCGTCATTGCCAACGCGTTTTGCAATTTCTACAAACAGCTGGAGTACCCGGGTGACGTGCTGGTGAAAACTTATGTCAGCGATCCCGGCCGCGCCACCATCGATACCTGGTGCACGCTGGAGCGGGTGGACCAGCCCGGCGTCATTGCCGCCGCTGGCGGTGCCACCCTGATCTGGGTGGATTTTCCCAAGCAAAAATCTGTCAACCTGCCGGACTGGATGCGCGCGCTGGCCGATTAAGTACGCCAGCCTTCGCAGCGTTGTCAGAGTAAGCTGGCCATACCGGACGCGGGCTTGCTCAGGCCTTGGCCTTGGGCATACGACCCATCAGGTAAAACTCCGGGTTGGGCATCATGTGGCTGAAGCTGGCCATTCGGTTGGACAAACCAAAAAAGGCGGTGATGGCGGCGATGTCCCAGGCGTCTTCATCGCTGAAGCCGTGCGCTTGCAGGGCCGCAAAGTCAGCTTCGCCGATCTCATGCGAGTTCTGGCAGACCTTCATGGCGAAGTCCAGCATGGCGCGCTGGCGTGGGCTGATGTCGGCTTTGCGGTAGTTGACCGCCACCTGATCGGCTACCAGCGGTTTTTTCTCGTATATGCGCAGAATCGCGCCATGTGCCACCACACAGTACAGGCACTGGTTGGCCGCGCTGGTCGTGGTGACGATCATCTCGCGGTCGCCCTTGGTGAGGCCCGAGTCCTCTTTGAGCATGAGCGCATCGTGGTAGGCGAAAAAAGCGCGCCACTCGGCAGGGCGCCTTGCCAAGGCCAAAAAGACATTGGGCACAAAACCCGCTTTTTCCTGGACTTCCAGGACTTTGGCGCGGATGTCATCGGGCAGGTCTTTGATCTCGGGGGCGGGGTAGCGGCTCATGGGCAATCTCCAGACGGGTGTTGGGAAACGATTATCCTGTGCGTTTTACTTTCATCAATCCCCGAGGAGACAGCGCCATGGACAGTTCGTACGACAAAGGTTTGAAGACCCGCAAGCAGGTGATGGGCGAAGATTACGTGGCCAAAGCGCTCGGCAGTGCCACCGAATTCACCCAACCGATTCAGGAGTTCATCACCCGCAATGCCTGGGGCGACGTGTGGCAACGCGATGGGCTCGAGCTCAAAACCCGCAGCCTCATCACGGTGGCGCTGCTCACGGCACTGGGTCGTCAGCATGAACTCAAAAGCCATGTGCGCGGCGCCCTCACCAATGGCGCGACCACCCAGGAAATCCAGGAAGTGCTGCTGCACGCCTCCATTTACTGCGGCCTGCCAGCGGCCGTGGACGCTTTCCGCTGGGCCGCCGAGGTGGTGGACGGCCCGAAATAAGCCTTCCACATTAGGGATAATCAAGGACTCAGCCGGGATGTCCCCCGGCCTCAAAGGAGAAACGCGTGAACAAGATTTATCCGAGCGCCGCCAAGGCGCTCGACGGTGTGATGAAAGACGGTCAGCTGATCGCGGTGGGCGGCTTTGGCTTGTGCGGCATTCCCGAGGCGCTGATTGACGCTTTGCGCGACAGCGGTGTGAAGAACCTCACTGCCATCTCCAACAACGCCGGTGTGGATGACTTCGGTTTGGGCAAGCTCTTGCAAACCCGCCAGATCACCAAGATGATTTCTAGCTATGTGGGCGAGAACAAAGAGTTTGAGCGCCAGTACCTGGCCGGTGAGCTGGCACTGGAATTCACGCCGCAAGGTACGCTTGCTGAGAAGCTGCGTGCCGGTGGCGCAGGCATTCCCGCTTTTTTCACCAAAACCGGTGTGGGCACCATCGTGGCTGACGGCAAAGAGCTGCGCGAGTTCGATGGCGAGACCTATGTGATGGAGCGTTCGCTCGTGCCCGAGGTGTCGCTGGTCAAGGCCGATGTGGCCGACCGTTCCGGCAACCTGCGCTTTAACCTGACGGCCCGCAACTTCAACCCGGCCGCGGCCATGGCGGGCAAGGTCTGTATTGTGGAAGTCGAAAAGATTGTGGAGGTGGGAGAACTCGCGCCCGATGACATCCACCTGCCGGGCATTTATGTGCACCGCATCGTGCTCAATGCGACGCCAGAAAAGCGCATTGAAAAACGCACCGTCAGCACGCGCGCTTAACGCCCCGACCGATCAGGAGAAAAAAATGGCTTGGACTCAAGACGACATGGCTGCCCGTGCAGCCCGTGAACTGGAAGATGGTTTTTATGTGAATTTGGGCATTGGCATCCCCACCTTGGTGGCCAACTTTGTGCCCAAAGACATTGAAGTCTGGCTGCAAAGCGAAAACGGCATGCTGGGCATCGGCGCTTTCCCTTATGAAGACGAAGTCGACCCCGATCTCATCAACGCCGGTAAACAAACCGTCACCACCATCAAGGGCTCGTCGATTTTCGGCAGCCATGAAAGCTTTGCCATGATCCGTGGCGGCAAGATCAACCTGTCCATTTTGGGCGCCATGCAAGTCAGCGAAAAAGGTGATCTGGCCAATTGGATGATTCCGGGCAAGATGGTCAAGGGCATGGGCGGCGCCATGGACTTGGTCGCCGGCGTGCCGCGCGTGATTGTGCTCATGGAGCATGTGGCCAAAAAGAAAGATGGCACCGAAGACCTGAAGATCCTGCCCGAATGCACCTTGCCCCTGACCGGCAAGGCCGTGGTCGACCGCATCATCACTGATCTGGCGGTCATGGATGTCACGCCCCAAGGCTTGAAGCTGGTGGAGCTGGCCCCGGGCGTCACCCGCGAGCATGTTCAAAGCAAGACCGGTGTGACGCTGATCTAACCCTGCGCTTCATAAGGATCACCGGTATGACGCACAAAAAAGCAATTCTGGTGGTCGGAGCCGGCGACGCCACCGGCGGTGCGATAGCCAGGCGGTTTGCCCGCGAGGGCTACATCGCCTGCGTCACGCGCCGCAGCGCCGACAAGCTCGAACCGCTGGTCGCGCAGATCCGTGCCGAGGGCGGGCAGGCCCATGCCTTTGGCAGCGACGCGCGGCAGGAAGACCAGATGGTCGCCCTGTTTGAGGCGATCGAGCGGGACATCGCGCCCATCGAGGTGGCGGTGTTCAACATCGGCGCCAATGTGCGCTTTGGTATCACCGACACCACCGCGCGGGTCTACCAAAAAGTCTGGGAAATGGCATGCTTCAGCGGCTTTCTCATGGGACGCGAAGCCGCCAAGGTCATGTTGCCGCGCGGGCAGGGCACCATCATCTTCACCGGGGCGACGGCCAGTTTGCGCGGGCGCGAAGGATTTGCGGCCTTTGCCAGCGCCAAACATGCGCTGCGGGCTTTGGCGCAAAGCATGGCACGAGAACTGTGGCCCCAGGGTATCCATGTGGCGCACACCATCATTGATGGCGCCATCGACACCGAGTTCATTCGCACCACCTTCCCGGAGCGTTATGCGCTCAAGGACCAGCAAGGCATTCTGAACCCCGATCACATCGCCGAGGCGTATTGGCAGATCCACCAGCAGCCGCGAGATGCCTGGACGCATGAAACCGAGTTGCGCCCGTGGATGGAAAACTGGTGAAGGCCATGCGGCCTCACCCAGCTGGTGTTCAACCCTGAAGGACTGCAAGCTCTATGACAACGCCCACGGTGCAATTTCTGTTTGATTTCGGCAGCCCCAATGCTTATTTTTGCCACAAGGTGCTGCCAGCCTTGCAAGCGCGCGCCGGCGTGAAGGTCGATTACGTTCCAATCCTGCTCGGGGGCTTATTCAAGCTCAGCAACAACCGCTCGCCGGTGGAGAGCACCGCCGACATCCCCAACAAGCGCGCCTACGACATGCTGGAGATTCAGCGCTTTGTGAAGCAGCATGGGCTGAACCAGTACAGCTTCAACCCGTTTTTCCCCATCAACACCCTGGCCATCATGCGCGGCGCGGTGGCGGCGCAGCGGCTGGGTTGCTTTGAGACTTATGTGGATGCGGTGTATGCCGCGCTTTGGGAGCAGGGCAAAAACATGGGCGATCCGGCGGTGATTCAAGCTGTGTTGCAGGCTGCCGGGCTGGATGCCCAAGCCCTTCTTGAAAAGTCCGTCGACCCTGAAGTCAAAGCGCAACTGCTGACCAACACCCAACAAGCGCATGACCGAGGTGCTTTTGGGTCGCCCACTTTTTTTGTGGGCCCTGAAATGTTCTTTGGCAAAGACCGGCTGACGGCTGTTGAGCAGGAAATACGCAGACAAGTCCGTTAAATTTACGTCGCGTGTGGCCGCGCATCGATGGTCTGTTTGAACAGATCGCGGATCTGCTGACGTTGAAGTTTGCCGGTATCGGTGTAGGGTAAAGCCGGCAGCTCGAGGTACAGGACATTGACCTCATGACTGGCTATCCAGGTACTTAATTGGCGCAAGACCGCAAAGACATGGGACATCCACTGCTCCGGTTTGGGGCCATCCCGAAGTACCAAGGCCACGCCAAAGCCATCACTTGTCGTGCCCTTGTCATAGCCACCCACAGCAACAAACGCTGCATCACTGACCCAGCGCATGCTTTTGATCGCTTGCTCAAAGGGCTGGGGGGCGATTTTGACGCCACCCAAATTCAGCAGGTCATCGTGCCGTCCCAACACTTTGAGTTGCCGCTGTGACAGCATCACCGCCTCGTCTCCTGGATAAAACCAGCCATCGCGAAAGGCTTTTGCAGTGGCTGGTGCATGGTTCCAGTAAGAATGAATCATGGTCATGCTCTTGGCGCGCAGCAGGCCCGCCTGTCCAAGCGGTAGGGGTTGATCCAACGCATCCACGATCTGTACAGAGACACCCTGAGCCAGCGTACCGGTTTTTTCTTCCTCCATGCGGGTCAATACGCCAGTTTCTACGGCGCCGTAGTTGTTGAAGATGGCGCTGCACAGTTGACTTAAAGCGCGTTGCCGCAAGCTGTCGCAGAGTGCCGCGCCTCCGGTATGCGCCACCAACTGCTGCGGCTTTTTGAATGACGCTGGCAATTGATTCAACAGGGTTTCAAGATCCAAGGGCATGGCGCACAGCGCATTGGGCGCAAACGTCTCGAAAAGACGCAAGTCAAAAGGCGGCATCACGGCCCCCCCGAGTCGCAGGCAAACCACCACACGCGCGTAATAAACATTCACAGACAAAGACCCCAAGACCAGCAATCGGGTGGCTGATTGGTAGCCCGCATCGTCCAGATAAAACTGGTACCAGCTCGCTTGGACCTCATGGGTGAGCAGAATCGGTTTGGGTTCCTGAGATGTGCCTGAGGAGGAGGTGAGACGAACACCGTCGTGCCAGCCCGGGTGGTACAGCAAGTCGGCGATGTCTCGACGTGGTTGACTCAAAACAAATGAGAACCAAGCCTCATTGATCATTTGAACGGGGCAACTCACTGGAAAATCAAGGGCCCGATCAGTCAAGAGCAATGCGGCATGAGGCCACAGCGGATCGGCTTGAAGTTGCTGTCGCTTACTCGCCATGGCACTGATCAAGCCCAGATTTTCAAGGGCGATGAGCACCAACAAGGTCGAATAAAAATTCGAGAGAGACAGTAAAACCACTTGGCCAACGGGCAAGTTGAACTTTGACAAGGCTTGCGTCACCACATTCACATGGTTTTCAAACACGCGAAATGCAATGGCGCCTTGACTGAGAACAATGGCCGGGGCCTGGGGGGTCTGCTGCGCCCAGTGCACAAGGTACTCGTAAGTGAGCGGTACGCGGTCAGGCGCCGGCCCTTTGGTGATCTGGTGTTTGGCCCAGCGAGAAAAGGAGATCATGGTTTAAATCATAGGCCATGACCTGTGACCCTGAGCGACTTAGCCGCTAAGACGGCGCATCGAGGGCTCGCCCCTTTGCATGACACCTGCCCCTGTACGCCACCGCCTTGGGTGAATCTGTGGATCGGACAGACCACGGTGTGCGCTATTCCTTGTGCTGAGTCCTTAAACCATGACGGTCAATGTTCGCTGTCCAACAGACCCGCCCTTGATCCCGGTTACTATGGCTTATGGGTCTCTGGGAGCTGGATTCTCCGAAGCTCCGGAGTCGCTCATGCCAAAGGTCGACATCATGAACGTCAATTTCACCCGCCGTGCAGGTCCTGCCACCCTGTTGTTTCTTGGTCTTTGCTTGACGGCGCCCGCGCAGGCTGCTGGCACGAACACCGGCGACATGATCGTTAGTGCAAACATCGATACGGCCTGCTCAGTGTCTGCTAGTCCCATGGCTTTCGGCACGGTACTGCCCGGTGTTGTCAAGGAAACCCAAGCCGTGGTGACAGCCGTCTGCACCACCGGTACCACCTACACGCTTGATCTGGGGGATGGCTTGCATCACATCACCACGGGGGGCACCGGCGACCAATACCGGCGTCAAATGGCCTCAGCGGCCAACTCCCTGCCTTACGTGATTTACATTGATTCAACGCGAGCCACGCAAATCGATGCCAGCGCCGCAGGCACGCTGGCTTACAACAACTTGCTGACCTCAACCGTGGGCAACGGTCTGGACCAGCCCGTCACCATCTACGGCCGCGTGGTCGGTGCGGAATCGGCAACCAAAGCACCGGGTGCCTATACCGACACGGTTGTCGTCACCATTGCGTTCTGAGTTCGCTATGACTGTCTATTGCTCGCGGCTGCCCGCTGTGGTGCGCCATGGTGTGACGTGGCTGGCATGCCTGGTGCTGGGTGCTTTCGCAACGCAAGTGATGGGGGCGACAACCGTCACACCGGTCATCATCGACGTGCCGTCTGATGGCCGCGCCACCGTCATGGTGCGCAACGACCGCGCCCGTGATGTGCTCTACCAGGTTACTTTCATGACGTGGCACGTGGTGAATGGTGCAGACCACTACGCCGTCACGCAGGATTTCATTGCCAGCCCGCCGCTGTTCACGCTAAGCCCGTCTGCCTCGCAGGTGGTGCGCATTGGCTTTCGCAAGCCTGCCCGTTTGCCGCTGGAGCAGGCCTACCGATTGGTTCTGGCCGAAGTGCCACAGTCGATCGACGCTCAGAGCGAGGGTGGCGTGGTCGATTTCGCCTTGCAATACCTTTTGCCCGTCTTTGTGGCGCCGAGCGGGCGTGGCGTGAAACCTGCGCTCACGTGGTCCCTGCGCTCAGAAGGCAACGCTGTCGTCGTGCGCGCTGACAACCCGGGAACCACCCGCACGGTGCTGAACATGGTGGGCCTGAACAGCCGGACCGGCCTTTCTGCGGCCCCTGAAATCGCCATCCGGCAACGCACGACCGTATTGGCCCATGCGTGGCGCGAGTGGCGTTTTCAGGTGCCCGTTCATACGAGTGGCCTGCCGTGGCGCATAGTTGCTCTGCTCAGCGGCAGCGATGCCTTGCTGGTAGTGCCCGATGCTGACATGCGGCCATCCCCGTCACCTTAGGCCGCGCTCCCTTGGCAGGCGCTTGCTGCACGCCGTGACCCCAGCAGCTGCAAGCTGCTTGCGGGTCTGGGTGCTATGGATGTTGAGCACGGTGGCCATGGCCAACGACGCATCGGGTTTCCTTGGCGTTGTGATCAACGGCTTGCCGCAGCCGGGCTTTGTCTTTTTGGTTTTTGACGACGCCTCGCACCCCTATATGGCCCTTAAAGATTTCATGGCGCTGGGCTTTGCCACTCAAGTCCCGTCGGTTCTGCGCGATGACGTCGAGCTTGTCCCCCTGTTCGGTCAAAAGGGCGTGCAGGCCAGCGTGGACGCGCGTCGGCTGATACTGGCGCTTGAAGTGGAATCCAATTGGTACGCAGGGACACGGTTGAATCTCAACGCCATGCAAGCCGGCAAACCGCTACCGGCGCTGCCCGGGGCCTTGCTGAACTACGGCGTGCAAGTCAGTCGTACGCAGGCCCAGGCCATGACGGCTGGAAGCAGCCAGAGCCTGTCCGTTTTTGGGCCAGCGGGCCTGCTTGAGTTCACCTCGGCCATGACGTCCACGGGCACGGCCGGGACTGACGCCAGCAGTTTGAACGCTTTCAAATTCAATCGTCTGGGTACCCGGTTTTTGCGCGACGACGAGGCACAGCTGACGACGCTGTCGGTGGGAGACAGTGTGATGCCATTGAGCGTGGGCGTTCCAAGCGTGCGTTACGGCGGGATCACCTGGCAGAGCAACTTTGGACTGGATCCGGTTTTCTCGACACTGGAGACGCCTGCTATTTTTGACGCGGCCCGCTTGCCCAGCACATTGGAGTTCTTTCTCAACGACAGGCGCGTGGGCGCGCCGCTGACCGTGCCGCCAGGTCCGTTTGCGATCAGTGGACTGCCCACCGTCGATGGGGCCGGCCAGGTGAAGGTGCTGATCCGGGATGCACTCAACACCGAGCGCATCATCAGCGTGCCTTATCTGCACACCGCGCGTTTGTACCGGCAGGGGCTTCACAGTTTCAATTACACAGCCGGCCTGCTGCGACCGGGCTTGGACAACTACGACACGCCCTTTTTAAGCAGTTCGCACCGCTGGGGGCTCACCCGCTGGCTGACGCTCGATGCCGGTGGTGCACTCAGCGCTGACAGCAGCAGCCTGGGTGCAGGTGCCACATTCCCTCTGCACGACAACGTCGTCGCAGACGCCAACCTGGCCATGAGCCAGTCCCCGGCCGGCAAGGGTCAGCAATGGGGTGCATCGGCGCAATGGCATGTGAGCGTGGCCAGTATCGGGACCAGCTTCACGCATTCGGCCCCCGAGTTCCGGTTGCTTGGAGACAGCAACAGCGCCTTGGCGCGGCCGCGCGACGATCTGCGCTTGTATGCTTCGCGTGCGCTGTCTCAGAACCTTGGCAGCGTGAGTGCCAGCTTTGGACTTCTGTCGAATTGGGAGGGCAGCACACGGCTCATCAGCAGCCTGGGTTGGTCCAAAAGCTTTCGGGACTTCAGCGTCTCGCTCAGTGGCGTTCGCAGCAGTGATGTCCTCTCCGCACAAGTGACTTTGAGCTTCCCTCTTGAGCGTCAAGCCTTTTTCAGCAGCAGCTTGCAAACACAAGGTTCGAGCACCACGTTACGCAGCGACTACGCCAGCGCGCCTGTGACGGGCAAAGGCGTGGCCTGGCGTTTGGCTTCGACGGTGGGTGACTCTGCAGGTGCGGTCGACTTGCCCAGCCACATGGCCCGCATCGATGCGCGGACCGACATCGGCGAACACGGTCTTGAACTGGACAGCCGCCCGGACAGCCTGTCATGGCGTGCCAGCACGGCCGGCAGCATGGGCAGCTTGGCCGGCCACTCGTTTTTCGGCCCCCCCATCAGCAGCGGCTTTGCGCTGGTGTCCACCGGCGATGCACCGGGCATTCCGGTGTACCGCTGGAACCTGCCGGTCGCTGTGAGCGATGCCCGCGGCATGGCGCTCGTCACCACGCTGAACCCCTACCAAAACAACCTGTTGGCCGTACGACCGGAAGAAGTCCCGCTGGAATACCGCGTCACG
>CANGMW010000028.1 GCA_947454695.1 Comamonadaceae bacterium
ATAAAGTGCTTGTGCCTTGGCGACATCACCACTTTGGTGAAACGCCACCGCCTGTTGGAGCAGGTCCATTTGGGGTTGAATGGGTTCTGTCATTCTTAAAACACCAAGTTCAACTTGAGCATGGTGCAGTTGAGGGGTTATGCATTGGGCGACGACAACACACCTGACGGCAGGAAATTGTCGACGTCAGCGACTGTTAACGACAATAGGGCCAGCGGCTTTATCGCCCGCTGGCCAGTAAAACTTGAGAACTTCTTGGCTTTAAAACTGCAGTGAAATCTTGGCATGCGCTGTCACATCGTCCTGATGTGACAGCATCTTACTGGCAGTTTTTTGATCAGCTAATTGTCTAGACCCTGCTGACCTGGCCTCACTTCAACGACAGCTTGCGTACGCTGTGGTTGCTGTAGTCGGCCACATACAAGTTATCCTCTTTATCAATGGCCAAGCCTGAAGGAAGATAAAAAGTAGCTTGTGATCCCAAGCCGTTGCTATTGCCTACATAACCCGGCTTTCCTGCCACAGTGGACACCTCGCCAGCTGGCGTGATCTTGCGGATCACGCGGTTGTTTTGATCGGCCACATACACGTTATCTTTCGAATCTACCGCGATGCCCATGGGCGAGTTGAACATGCTGGCCTCAGCTTGCCCATCGGCATAACCGACATAGCCGGTGCCGGCGAACGTGGTCACCGCGCCAGCGGGTGTGATTTTGCGAATCCTCTGGTTGCGTGCATCCGTGATGTACAGATTGCCCTTGGAATCAAGTGCAATCGCTTGTGGCTGAAAGAACCGGGCGCAGCTGCCTAAATTGCAATCTGCAAACCCCTCTTGGCCGTCGCCAGCGACTGTGCTGACTTCGCCGCTGGTAGATATTTTTCTAATCTTACTTAAGCCAGTATCAGCGACATACAGATTGCCCGCCTTGTCAAATGCCAGGCCCTGTGGATTGCCAAAGGATGCTTGGGCCGCAGGACCGTCCACTGTGTTGAAGTCACCTGAACCGGCATAGGTCGAGACTTCCCCCGTTGGGCTTACTTTGCGAATACGGTTGTTCTCTGTATCAGCCACAAAGGTATTGCCTTGCGCGTCGGTCACCAAGCCAACCAAGTGGTTGAATTGCGCTTGGGCACCTGAACCCTCTTGGAATCCTTGCACTCCAGCCTGGCCCGCCAAGCTGCTGACCGTGCCGCTCACTGATATTTTTCTCAGCAAATCATTGCTTGTATCTGCCACCAAGACATTGCCCGAGGTGTCCACAGCCACGGCCGAAGGGTATGCAAACATGGCATTGGATCCCGCCCCATCTGAATAGCCTTGCGTGCCCGTTCCCGCAAGGGTACTCACCAGATACGTGCCTGCGGTTGGAATAACCACGCCTCCCCCAGTCAGACCTGTGGCCCCTTCACCGCCGCCCGGGCTGCCCCCGCAGGCACTCAGCAGGAGGGCAACACACGCTGCAGTGATGCCTAATTTGATGCTTGAGTTTGATGCCATCTCGTTCTCCTGTTCTCGCCCAATGATCATGAAAGGTGATCAACCCCAGTGCCAGTTCAGCACTGGGCGATCACCACAAATACCAAGATGGTTTTTCAAGCTTGCCGACGGTTGGCAGCAATGCTTTTCTTCTTGGTCTGGGTTGGAGCGGGAGCGCGCTACAAGGTTCGCTTGTAGTTGTTACAACAAGTAAGCCCGAGAAAAATGCGTCCAAAAATTTTGGTCATGCCATTCCCAAAACAGAGGGGCTAGGGCGTGGGCACTGTGAGGGTTCAGAGCTGCTGCGCATTGCGAGGCGCCACGTGCAAGTCACCAGTTTTGCGGTGCACGCCTTATTTGAGGACTAACTTACGGACATTGTGATTGAGGTAATCGACGACATACAGGTTGTCGTTCTTGTCGATGGCCAAGCCTGATGGCAAGCCAAAGCTTGCTTGAGTCCCCAGGCCGTTTTGATTGCCTTTGTAATTGGGCCGCCCCACCGCAGTGGAAACAACGCCGTACTGCGTGATCCTGCGGATGACCCGGTTGTTTTGGTCGGCCACATACACATTGTCATTGGAGTCCACGACCACGCCTACCGGGGAGTTGAACCTGGCTAGGTTGGCGGCGCCGTCTTGAAAACCAGCCAAGCCCGAGCCGGCGAAAGTGGATACGGCGCCCGCAGGTGTGATTTTGCGGATCATATGGTTGCCTGATTCACTGACGTACAGATTGTCTTTCGAGTCCACCGCAATGCTTTCAGGCTGGTTAAATCGAGCGCAGCTCCCCGGATAGCAATCGACGTAGCCGGCACTGCCGTCGCCGGCCAGGGTGCTCACGATGCCGTCTGCGCCGATTTTTCGGACCAAATGGCGCGCCACTTCGGTCACATATAAATTTCCTTTGGAATCAAAAGCCAAGCCTCGGGTGTCGTTGAACTGGGCCTGATCAATCGGTCCGTTCACAATATCCCAGTACCACGACCCAGCAAAAGTAGTCACCGCACCCGCCGGTGTTATTTTTCGAATGCGTTTATTGTTGCTGTCGGAGACAAATAAATTGCCTAGGGGATCTGCTGCAATGCCCTTGATGAGATCTGAAAAAATGGCCGCCGATCCTGAACCATCCTGATAGGCATTAACTCCTGGCTGGCCTGCAAATGTCATGACTGCGCCATCGGGGGCAATCTTTCGCACCACATTATTGCCCTCGTCAGCCACAAACACATTGCCTGCGCCATCCACCGTGAGTGATGTTGGGTAAGAAAATTGAGCTGTGCTGCCGGGCCCATCCACAAAACCCGCAGCGCCCGTGCCTGCGAGGGTCACCACCTCATAACTACCCTGGCGCACATTATTTCCACCAGCGGCCAATCCGTTGGTCGCATCTGCTTCGCCACCCCCGCACGCACTCAAAAAAAATACCCAGCACACTAGGAAACCAGTTTTGTAGTTTTGATATTTGATTTTCACACTGCACCCTTAACGATCGTTTAGATGAGGGCCAGTCTAGTCATCAAGTGCTGTTTTTCGTGCGTTTCAAGCGAGTCCCAAAGGGAACAATGTGTAAGTTGCTCCTTGATTCTTATCGAGTCCAATTTAAGGACACTGTGATGCCGTCATCGGCCTCCTTCAGCTTGTCTTTGGAATCCGCCATGAAGACTAGGGAGCGTCGAACTGGGCCTTAGCACCTGCGCCATCGACAAACCCTGGGATGCCTGCATTGAGCAAGCACTGCAAAATAACGACCGCTTAGGTTTTCCCGCCTTGGATGAGCAAAGACTTTTGGGTGTACAGATCCGGCCAATCTACCTGTGCACCATTGACGCCGTTGTAGCGAAAGTCTTTGGCGGCCTCGTCTTGGGCAGGTTGATGGTTCCAGACGAGCGACGGGCGCTCAATGGCGTGGGGACGAATTTTATAAGCCACAAGCCCGGCAAAAAACTGGACGCTCTCAACCTTCGAAAATTGCTCCGCCATTTTTTGGTTCCTGACAGCCGGAAAATCATTGGGAAAGAAATGGCTCATTCTTGCCAACAAAATATCCGTGGAACTTTTGGCGTACTCCAAAAAACTGTGGTCCTTGTGCGCTGAAAATTCACGCATCAAACTTGTGATGGTGTCTTCTACTGCGACGATGCAATTCGTCTTGGCTGCGCGGAGCGCCTCGGTGAGCGTCACTATTTGCTGAAACGACTGATGGCCTCCATCGTCCAACAAGACGTCAAACGTGCCAATTTTTTCGAACGTTTGGCGCCAAAAACCGGGATCCCCTTGGTCGCCAATATAAATTTCAAAGCCTGCTTTCTGCCATTTTTCAGCCCCAGGATTCAAATCCACGCCAATGATTCTGGCCTTGGGCCCAAGCCAATGTCGCCACATGAACAAAGAGCCGCCATTGAGCACCCCCGTTTCCACAAACGTACACGCAGTCCCTCGCAAGTGCCCGAACAAATCAGCATAAATTGGGAAATAGTTGGTGACCTTGTAAGAAGGCGCGGGAGCACTCTTAAAGCAATCGATCAACTCTGCTAAATCAGTGCTCACTGGCATTGCTCTTACGCCGAAACCGGCTTCTTGATGATGAGTTTTCGCATCACGGTGACCAAATTCATTCCGCTTTCACTCCAAGATTGTTTCTCGATTTTGAAGTACCCCTTGAACCCATACATGGTGGCCAGTCGGGATCGGTCGTCAAAGTAAAGCGGGAATGTCTCTTCAGTGATGATGTTGACGTGGGTGGGGTCACGAAATGCCTCTGGCCGAGGAAACGCCGGGGTGTAACTCAGAAATAACCCGCCCGGAATCAAGACCCGGTAGACCTCATTCATGAGCTCAACGAAACAAAAACGACGCGTTGGAGCATAGATGATTCGCGGAACATGCTCGATAAAATCAAACGCTGTCACGCAGTCAAAAAAGTTGTCCTCAAAAGGAATGGGCTCAATGGCTAAATCTGCCTTGTGAATTTTGGCTTCGAGGTCTTCTCGGATATCGATGCCATAAACCTCATCCAACTTGTAGGGATTTCGAGGTTTAGCGCCACACCCTAAATCAAGCGTTTTGGTACTCATCAGGGACCTCTTGTCCTTTCAAAAATTGCTGATCATGGCGGGTTGATGTCAAATGCTCCTATCCAGACTCAGCAAAAAATAAGCGTCTGGGTGCACCCTAATGCTTTAACTTATCAGGTCCAACTCAACGTTTACTGATAAACAATTTTGCGGATGAGGTTGTTGTGTTGATCGCCCACGTAAATAACCCCTTGCGTATCGATGGCAATGCCATTTGGGTTGTAAAACGTTGCAAGCCTTCCCGAGCCGTTCGCACCACCCGGCGCACCCGATCCTGCTACGGTTGTCACCACACCTGCAGGCGTTATCTTTCGGATCACATGGGCACCGGGATCAGTTAAATACAGATTGGCATTGGCGTCGACTGCCAGGTTCCAAGCATAGGAAAACGAAGCAGCTGTGCCAGTTCCGTCTACCGTCAGCGCGCTGCCTGAACCCGCCAAAGTTGTCACGACACCAGCACTGGTGATTTTTCTAACTAAGGCATTGACTTGTTCTGCGACATAAACGTTTCCACTGGCATCCACAGCGATGCCATTGGGCTGATTAAAAGTAGCCGCCGTTCCAGTTCCGTTTGAATTGCCTTGCACACCAGAGCCGGCCCAGGTTGAAACAAGACCCGCGGGCGTGATTTTTCTGACCGTATTGTTGTCCACATCGGCCACATACAGATTTCCCGCCGAATCAATGGCGATGCTGTTGGGCGAGTTGAAAGAGGCGGCGACTCCCGACCCGTCAGCATTCCCATACGTTCCCGAGCCTGCAAACGTGGTCACCACACCGGCAGAAGTAATTTTGCGGATCACAAAGTTTCCATAATCCGCAACAAACACATTGCCACTTGAATCAACGGCAACACTTCTCGGCTGATCAAATGATGCGGCAAGACCCGTTCCGTTTGTAAGGCCTGCGGTTCCTGAGCCGGCCAATGTGGACACCACGCCTGCCGGGGTGATCTTGCGAATTAAATGCGCGCCCGTATCGGCAACGTAGATGTTGCCGCTTGAATCGGTCGCCAAACCATAGGGATAGTTAAACGATGCGGCGGCACCCGAGCCATTTGCACTGCCCACTGATCCTGATCCTGCAAAGGTGCTGACCACATACGATGCACCGGTCTTGGCACTTCCACCATCACCACAAGCCGTCAGCAGTGCCACGAACCCAATCAAACACGCTTTTTTAACTGATTTGTACATCTCAATTCTTTCTTTGTTTTTTGCCGCTGCAAGTAGAGCATACACAACCCCTTGCAAAGACCGACCCCTGCCTTGAATGCAAGCGCTCCGCGGCTTTTTCAGGCTTAGCCTAGGGCGTCAAAGCACAATAAAAAACGCCGTAGTCCCTTTCGAAACTACGGCGTAGATATGGTGGCCTGGGGCGGAATCGAACCACCGACACAAGGATTTTCAATCCTCTGCTCTACCGACTGAGCTACCGGGCCTGAGCCGGTGATTGTAGCAGAACTAAGTAGGCCAGCGCGATCGCCTAAACACCGTTGCGCTTGCTGCGGGTCAAGTCCACACCGAGTTGCTTGAGCTTGCGGTACAGGTGCGTGCGCTCCAGGCCCGTCTTTTCGGCAACACGCGTCATAGACCCGTTTTCCCGGGCAAGGTGGTATTCGAAGTAAGCCTTTTCGAACTCGTCACGCGCTTCCCGCAATGGCTTGTCGAGCCGAAAACTTTGGTGTGCTTGCGGACCTGCGTCGGCAGGAATGAGGGGCTGCGCTGCGCTGGCGATGATCTCCCGGATTTCATCCGGGCCACCCGATACAAGATTCTTTTCAGGCTTGGGTTGCGCCCCTTTGGATAGGCCGTGCTCTACAGCCTTGAGCAATTTTTGCAGCGTGATGGGTTTTTCGAGAAAGGCGTGGGCGCCAATTTTGGTGGCGGCCACCGCCGTGTCAATCGTCGCGTGTCCGCTCATCATGATGACGGGCATCGTCAGCAGACCGGCAGTGGACCATTCTTTAAGCAGGGTGACTCCATCCGTGTCGGGCATCCAGATATCCAGCAGCACCAAGTCAGGGCACTCGCGAAAGCGAGCCTGACGCGCCTGCGCCGCGTTCTCTGCCACTTCGACAGCATGCCCTTCGTCGTTCAGGATTTCCCAGAGCAGGTCACGAATGCCTAACTCGTCATCCACCACCAAGATATTTGCCATATGTGAACTATTGCCTGCCCTCTCAGGCGTCTACTGGTTTGTCAATTGCGAATGATAACGACACTTGGGCGCCGACGATCTTGTCGTCCACGATCCGGTTACTGATATCGATCCGTGCGCCATGCTCATCTGCAATTTTCTTCACCACGGCCAAACCCAGTCCGGTTCCTTTGGGCTTGGTTGTGACATAGGGCTCAAAGGCCCGTTTAAGTATGGCCTCTGGGAACCCCAGCCCTTGGTCGGCGATGATCAAACGCACCCGCTTTTTGGTTTCGGACCACTGTGTCTTGAGTATGACAGGGTTCTCCGAGCTGCTCAGTTCGGCGCTGTCCGTAGCGTCCTGCGCATTTTGCAAGAGGTTGTGCAAGACCTGCCTGATTTGCTCTTTATCGCCAAGAATCAGGGGGCAGCGCTCGTCGAGGTCGAGTTGAACGGGTACTTTAGAGCCTTCGTGGCCATAGAGCTGAAAGACTTCGGCAGCAATTTGGTTGAGATCAATCGGCTTGAGGTCAGCCGTTGGCAAGCGGGCGTAGTCTCTGAATTCATTAACCAGTCGCTTCATCGCATCGACCTGGTCGACGATGGTCTTGACGGATTTGCTCAGTACTTGTTGGTCAGTGGCGTCCACTTTGCCGGTGAGTTTTTTCTCAAGTCGCTCTGCCGAGAGCTGTATTGGCGTGAGTGGGTTTTTAATTTCATGCGCCAGTCGCCTGGCCACCTCCCCCCAGGCCTGGGAGCGTTGCGCAGAGACAATTTCTGAGATGTCATCAAAGACCAACAGCCACGTGTTTGCAGGCAACTCTGCGCCACGCGCCACCAATGTGATGGTGCCGTGATCCGACTGTCCATTCATCACGCCGGCGGCAGAATTTCCCAGTTCGATGGATTGCTGCCAGTGGTCCAAGCCATGCTCAGCCCTGGCCTCCTGAAAGCTGTCGAACTGTTGCTGCACCTTGTCTGCAAATTCCTCCAGCCCTACGATATCGCCCAAGCGCTGTCCCTCGCAGGCGGCCAAAGGCGCGCGCAAGATGCGGGTCGCACCCGGGTTAGCGGATTGCACTTCGCCATGCTGGTTAAGTACGATCACCCCTGCCGTCAAGTTATCCAGAATCGTCTGCAGATTCTCCCGGGAGGTGCTCACCTCTTGCATGCTATGTTCCACCGCGCGGCGCGCATCCGAGAGCTGCTGCGTCATGTCGGCAAATGATCGCGTGAGGCCCCCGAGCTCGTCGCGCCCCAACAGCACGGCCTTAGGGGTGAGGTCACCTGCCGCCACCTGCCGCACCCCTTCGGCCAGCAGCAGCAATGGGCGGGTAATTTGATTGCCCAGCACCACGGCCAACAAGACCGAGCCGAACACGGCCAAAAACAAACTCAAGGTCAGGGTGCCGATGTACATGCGCCGCAGTCCGTCCCGCGCCAGCGCCCGCTCTTGGTATTCACGATGGGCATCTGTCACTGCCAAGGCGTTGGCAATAAGAGAGTCTGACAACTCTTGCGTGACTTGCAAATACCGCGGCTCTTCCAAGACGTTTAAACCCACACTGGGCACCAACACCAAAGCCTTGATTCGGGCTCGTCTGACGGGCTCGTTACTGGGCTCTTCCAGACCTTCAACCCACGTGATGGCGCGTTGGCTGCGGCTCGTTCGGTATTGCTGAAGTGTGGGGCGCTCCGGGTTGAGCAAAAATTTTGAATCGCCAACGCTGGCTATCAGCTGCCCATTGCTGGACCACAGCTGTGCATCGCGAACATTGAGTTGTTCTCTGTACTTTTCCATCACCACCGCGGCCAAAGCGTCCGGCGTGTCTTGCATTTGCTGGGCCACGACGCGGGTTTTGCTGGTGAGCTCCACGGCCATATTGTCCAAAGCCGAGCGCCCCAGACTCAAGCCCGCTTCCAGCGCGCCTTCGACCTTCACATCAAACCAACTTTCAATCGAGCGCGAAACAAACTGGTAAGACACCACGTAGATCAAAACCCCCGGCATGAAGCCGGCCAAGGCAAAAACCGCAGCAAGCTTGACCAACAAGCGGCTCCCGAATCGCCCCTGTACAAACCGCTTGACCAAACGTGCAGCAATCCAACCAATCACCAGCAACAGCAGCACAGCCACCACCACATTAATGGCAAATAAATTGCTGTAGTTGCTCTCATACATCTCGCGGTTGTTGGTGGCTTGTGTGAGCAAGAACAACAGCACCAGGCCTATGGCCGCAATGGCTGCCAAGCCGACGCCCAAGGTCCAACGCATCGCGCGCGATGTAGGGTCGACCCGCCGACCTGCGGTGTCTTGGTCCGCAGGCTTCACCTGAGGCTCTCCACCATGAGGCGCTGGCTGGCTGCGGTGGAGAGCATCCAATCGCTTTGCCCGATGGCGCCAATTTGCAAGGGCCTGGGCAACTGCGAGACATCCAAACGGAATCGGTAGTCCACACGGTAAGCCGCGCCGGGGACCAGGTCGGCCATGTCGGCAATGCGCCAACCTGACACGCGGCGGATAGCAGCCAGGGCGTCGCTCAGGGCATCGTAGTTCTGGTTCAGTGCCACACCCAAGCCGTTATTGGTGATGTGCCCTGCCCCCACGGTCAGCCGCCAACGACGCGTCAAAGGCTGGAACATCAAGCGCATGTGCCGCTCGCTGGTGATCACTTTTTTGTCAAACCAATACCAGCGCTCGCGGGATACATCCACCTCGGAGACGAAGATCACGGGCACGCCCTTGAGCAAGGCGTCCTCCACGGTGCTGGGGAGTTCAAAGTTCACCGAGGCACTGAGCAGCAGGCTGTCTGCGTTTCGCTCCACTTGAAGGGAGAGCACTTCGGGTGATACCCCTTGCGCCTGTGCGGTCGTGGCGAGCACACAAGTCAGCAAGACGCAGCAAAGCCGCGCGGTCCAATCAAACCGTGCTTTTTTCCAACAGTGCGTAATAAAAGCCATCATGGTCAATCCCCTGATTGTCCGTGACAGCGTCGCCAATGGCCGTGCTTTTGGGTAATAAATGCCCCACAGAGGGTATCTTGCGGGCTTGGGTGTTGTGTGCAAGAAACGTTTGAATCTGCAAGTCGCCCTCGGCCTTGAACACTGAGCAGGTGCAATACAGCAACCGACCGCCGGGTTTGAGCAAAGGCCACAGGGCTTTGAGTAGGGCCGCTTGGGTTTGCGCCAGCTGTGCCACGTCAGTCTCTCGGCGCAGCCAACGCACGTCCGGATGACGGCGCACGATGCCCGAAGCGGTACAAGGTGCATCCAACAAGATGGCGTCATACAAGCGTCCGTCCCACCATGTTTTGGGATGGGCCGCATCACCCACCAGGACCTGTGCCTGCAAACCCAAACGGGTCAAGGTGCCCTCAATCCGTTGGCACCGCTCGGGGTCAATGTCCAGGGCAGTGACTTCTCCATCGTGCATTTCCAGCAGATGCGCTGTCTTACCTCCCGGCGCTGCACACGCGTCCAGCACACGAGCCCCAGCAGGCAGACCCGCCAGGAGCAAAGGCGCCGCCATTTGTGCCGCCGCGTCTTGGACCGACACCCAACCCGCGTCAAAGCCCGGCAAGTTTTGTACGCCGGTGGCTTTGTTCAATGTGATGCCGCTCGCGCCACTGAGGTGTGCAGCAATACCCGCCGCTTCGAGTTGCTGCAAATAGCTCGCCGAATCGGTCTGGCGCGCATTAACCCTCAAAGTCATGGGCGCCTGGCGGTTGTTCGCTTCCAGAATCGCCTGCCATTGCTCGGGGTAATCGGTTTGCAAGCGCTTGATCCACCAGGCCGGATGATTCCAGCGCGCCACAGGCATGTTCTGCGTGGCGTTCACCAAAGCCTCTCGCTCGCGCAAAAAGCGGCGCAAACAAGCGTTGATGAAATTGGCTTGGGCGCGCATGGCCGGGGTGCGCTTGGCCGTCTCCACCGCTTGGTTCACCAAGGTGAACACCTCATAGGGTGCACTGGCCTCTTGCCACACCAAGGCCAGAGCCGTGCACAGCAAGGCATCGGCAGGGGGACTCGGTTTTCGCGGCGCCAGCAAGGCACGCAAGGCTTCTGCCCGGCCGAGTTGACGCAAGACGGCAAACGCCAGCGACTGCACACCGGGGCGCAAAGGCAAGGGCACCTCCTCCAATGCAGCCGTGCCGGAAACCCCGGAGCGAATGTGCAGCAGGACTTGGGCGACCCACTGCAGCTGACGCCACAGTTCGGGTTGTTGGTGTGAAGCAGGCTCTGAGGCCACAGGGGTTTTCATTAAAAATTTTGAGCTGGTTTAAAGCGAAACAAACCCGCGAGCCAATGCGCGGGGAACTCGGCTATGGCCAGGTTGTAGCGGTTCACGCAAGCGTTGAATTCCTCACGCGGGCGCTCGACCTGCTGTTCAATTTTTTGCCACTGAAGTTCTAAGGCCTCCGGTACGAGTTCGCCCGCCAAATCAGGCGGCTCAGCGCGTAGCCGTGACCACGAGGCAAACAAAATTTCATGCGCGGTCAGCAAGGCGCGAATCGCGGGCACATCCAAACATTGCACCTGTGCAATCTGCAAAGAGGACGCGTACTGCTCCGCGGCGCCGACCAAACCGACTTGCGCAGCAGGGCCTTCATTGTTCAACGCCAAAAAGCTGCCACGTACCAGTGCCGGGTACAGCAGCAACTGTTCATGCAATTGCATAAAGCTGGTCTTGGCTTGCGCGCGCAGTTTCACCAGCCGGTTGTAGGCGCCGACCGACCAAAACAACAACACCGCCCAAATAAGCCAAATCGCAATAGAACCACCCATGTGGCGAAAACTCCTTGAATTCGCAAATTCATAACAAGAGAACGCATGAAAAATGCCCCAGACCTTATCAGGTGCTTGGGGCATTGATCATGCTACAGAACAGCGTTGCTTATTCGCTGTCTGCTCCAGAGTCCACGGGCTCCTGAGCAGCCAGTTCGGCCGCTTCGGCGTCGGCGATGGCCCGGCGCTCTGCGTCGTCCATGTTCTCGCGCACTTTGCGGGCTTCGTGATAAGCCATGCCGGTACCGGCAGGAATCAATCGACCCACAATCACGTTTTCCTTCAAGCCACGCAGCTCGTCGCGTTTGCCCATGATGGCGGCTTCGGTCAGCACGCGCGTGGTCTCCTGGAAGGACGCGGCACTGATGAAGCTGTCTGTGGACAGGGATGCCTTGGTGATACCGAGCAGCAAGTTGGTGAAGGTGGCGGGCACTTTACCTTCGGCGCGCAAGGCGTCGTTGGTGTTGAGCATTTCAGAACGCTCCACTTGCTCACCGCCGATGTAGCTGGAGTCACCGGTGTTGTCCACCACCACACGGCGCAACATCTGACGAACAATCACTTCAATGTGCTTGTCGTTGATCTTCACGCCTTGCAAGCGGTACACGTCCTGAACTTCGTCCACGATGTAACGTGCCAACTCTTCCATGCCCAACAAGCGCAAGATGTCTTGCGGGTCGGCCGGGCCGTCCACAATGCTCTCGCCCTTGTTCACCACTTGGCCTTCGTGCACCAGAATGTTTTTCTCTTTGGGCACGAGCTCTTCCCACACCTTGCCGTCCGGGTCGGTGATCTGGAGTCGCACTTTGCCTTTGGTTTCCTTACCGAAGGAGACCGTGCCGGTGACTTCGGCCAGCACGCCTTTGTCTTTGGGGGAACGGGCTTCAAACAACTCGGCCACACGCGGCAAACCGCCGGTGATGTCTCGGGTTTTCTGACCTTCCACCGGGATACGGGCCAGCACCTCGCCGGGGCCCACATCCTGACCGTCACGCACTTGGATCAGTGAGCCGACCTGGAAGCCAATCGTCACCGAGTGATCGGTGCCGGGGATCTTGACTTCTTTGCCAGCGGCATCAATCAGCTTGACCTGCGGACGCACCACTTTGGCCGAGCCACGACGTTTCGGATCGATCACCACCAGGGTGGACAGACCGGTCACTTCGTCAACCTGCTTGGCCACGGTCAGACCTTCTTCGACATTCTCGAACTGCGCCTTACCAGCGAATTCAGTGATGATCGGTCGGGTCAGCGGATCCCAGTTGGCCAAAATGGCACCGGCCTTGACTTGCTGGTCAGCTTTGACCGTCAGCACGGCGCCGTAGGGCACCTTGTGACGCTCGCGCTCGCGACCATGCTCGTCCTGGATGATGATTTCGCCGGAGCGGGCAATCACCACCAGCTCTTTTTTGCTGTTGGTCACATAGCGCATCGTGGCGTTGAAGCCGATCACGCCGTTGGACTTGGCTTCCACGCTGGAGGCAATCGCCGCGCGGGATGCCGCACCACCGATGTGGAAGGTACGCATGGTCAGCTGCGTGCCCGGCTCACCGATGGACTGCGCGGCAATCACGCCCACCGCTTCACCGATGTTGATCAGACCACCGCGACCCAAGTCGCGGCCATAGCACTTGGCGCACAGACCGAAGCGGGTAGCACAGGTCAGTGCAGTACGCACTTTGACCTCGTCCACACCAGCGGCTTCGAGTTCGTCAATGATGTCTTCGTCCAGCATGTCGCCGGCTTTGGACAACACCACTCGGCTCTCCGGATGCTGGATGTCTTCAGCCACTGTGCGACCCAAAATTCGGTCACGCAAGGACTCGATCACCTCGCCGCCTTCGACGATGGCGCGCATCAGCGAACCTTCGTTGGTGCCGCAATCGTCTTGCGTCACCACCAGGTCTTGCGTCACGTCCACCAGACGACGGGTCAGGTAGCCCGAGTTAGCCGTCTTCAACGCCGTGTCGGCCAGACCCTTACGGGCGCCGTGCGTGGAGATGAAGTACTGCAACACGTTCAGACCTTCACGGAAATTGGCCGTGATCGGCGTCTCAATGATGGAGCCGTCAGGCTTGGCCATCAGGCCGCGCATACCGGCGAGCTGACGGATCTGTGCAGCGGAGCCACGAGCGCCGGAGTCGGCCATCATGTAAATGGAGTTAAACGACTCTTGGTCGACTTCCTTGCCATGACGGTCGATGGTTTTTTCGGTGCGCAACTGGTCCATCATGACCTTGGAGACTTTGTCGCCGGCCTTGCCCCAGATGTCCACCACCTTGTTGTAGCGCTCGCCGGACGTCACCAGACCCGAAACATACTGCTGCTCGATGTCTTTGACTTCCTTCTCCGCGCTCTCAATGATCTGGTGCTTTTCTTTGGGCACGAGCATGTCATCGATACAGATCGAGATACCTGCCTTGGTCGCCAAACGGAAACCGTTTTGCAGCAACTTGTCGGCAAACACCACGGTTTCTTTCAACCCGCACTTGCGGAACGACACGTTGATGAGCTTGGAGATTTCCTTTTTCTTCAACGCTTTGTTGATGTTGGAAAACGGCAAGCCTTTGGGCAGGATTTCACTCAGCAGCGCGCGGCCCGCGGTGGTTTCCACCAGCTTGGTCTCGGCCGTGAATTCACCGGTCGTCTTGTCTTTGGTGTACTCGGTCAGACGCACATTGATTTTGGCGGTCAATTCGACCTCGCCAGCATCCAGCGCACGTTGAACTTCACCGGTATCCGAGAAGATCAGGCCCTCGCCTTTGCCATTGATGCGTTCACGCGTGGTGTAGTACAAGCCCAGCACCACGTCTTGCGACGGGACGATGGAGGGCTCACCGCTGGCGGGGAACAGCACGTTGTTGGAGGCCAGCATCAGCGTGCGGGCTTCCATCTGCGCTTCCACCGACAGGGGCACGTGGACCGCCATCTGGTCGCCGTCAAAGTCGGCGTTGAAGGCGGAACACACCAGCGGGTGCAACTGAATGGCCTTGCCTTCGATCAGGATCGGCTCAAACGCCTGAATGCCCAAGCGGTGCAGGGTCGGTGCGCGGTTGAGCATCACGGGATGCTCTTTGATCACCTCTTCCAAGATGTCCCACACCAC
>CANGMW010000029.1 GCA_947454695.1 Comamonadaceae bacterium
CCATCCAGTTAGGGAGACGTAGAGCAGTTCAACTGTGTATTCGATTATTTCGCGTCCATCGATTTTTTCTGCTTGACGCTTATGCCTGACCTTCCACTCACGAAAATCTCCGCCGGAAGGTTCAAAAGGCTCGTTTTTAGGAACGCCGTATTTTTCTAATAACTGATAGATAGATTTTTCCGGATAGTTAAGGGTCCATTTTCCGAAGTGCGGCAGTTCCGTTTGCGGGTGAATTCGCTTTTCATTAAAAACTGTCGTGCAACTTCTTTGACCCGATAAAGTGAGTTCTATAACTGCATCTGGATTACTGAGTTCGGCAGATGTGAATTCACACTTATCCCCGAAAAATTTCAAAGCACTTGCGCTGTACGGGATGGCTGCTCCTATCAAGAAACTCAATAAAAGCTTGAACTTATTTTTTCTCAATGGTCCGCTGGTTATTGTTTTCATGCCGCCCTCTCTATGTAATCGACATTGCCCGCACTCAACCCCGCATAGGTAAGCTGCAATCCTTTGCGCATGGCGTGGTTATTGGACCGCGCTCTCAAGCTCTTTGAATTCTGCTTTGCTCACTGTTTTTTTCAGTGCCAAAGTATCTCTTGACCAGGCTTAAATGAGAACTTGTTATTGGCAACGATTTGTCACGCTCTGAACCGACGCTCACACTTTGTTTGGTTTTTCTTTAGTGAGTGTTTGATGAATTTCTGCCGATTCATCAACAACTATTCAAGACGTGAATCTTTGAGGCGTGCAGAGTTTTTTTTGTGGCCGTTGTTGGCTCAATTGTTTAATGCTTGCGTTTTAGATGCACAAACAAAAACGCCCACTGAAAAGTGGGCGTTTGGTGTAGCGGGTTACCGCTATTTTTTTGGTTGCGCGAGGAGGATTTGAACCTCCGACCTTTGGGTTATGAGCCCAACGAGCTACCAGGCTGCTCCATCGCGCGGTAAACGACTAGTGTACTCTTATTCGGCCTTAGCGGGGGCTTCGTTGGAAGAAACTTCCGCACGATCCACCAACTCAACCAATGCCATGGGTGCGTTGTCGCCGACACGGAAACCCATTTTCAAAATGCGGGTGTAGCCACCGGGACGTGCTTTGAAGCGCGGGCCCAGGTCATTGAACAGTTTGGTCACGCTGTCGCGATCGCGCAGGCGGTTGAAGGCCAGGCGGCGGTTAGCCAGTGTGGCTTCTTTAGCCAGGGTGATCATGGGCTCGACCACACGACGCAGTTCTTTGGCTTTGGGCACCGTGGTCTTGATGACCTCGTGCTCGATCAAAGAATTCATCATGTTGCGCAACATGGCGAGGCGGTGCTCGCTGGTGCGATTGAGTTTACGTAGTCCGTGTCCGTGACGCATTGTGCTTTCCTTTCTTTATTAAGCAGACAGCCGTATCAGGTACTGTCTGTTGCACTGGCCTGCATTCTTCAGGCCTTGATTTTCAAAAATTGAATCAGCGCTTTTCGAGCGCAGCCGGGGGCCAGCTCTCGAGCTTCATACCCAGGGTCAGACCACGGGAAGCCAAAACTTCCTTGATCTCGTTGAGCGATTTACGACCCAGATTAGGCGTCTTGAGCAATTCGTTTTCCGAACGCTGAATCAGGTCGCCGATGTAGTAAATGTTTTCTGCTTTGAGGCAGTTGGCTGAGCGCACCGTGAGTTCGAGCTCGTCCACCGGACGCAGCAGGATCGGGTCGAACTGGGCGTTACCGCGCGGTGCAGGTGCGTCAAAGGCGGCAAGTTCGCTGCCTTCGAGCTGCGCAAACACAGCGAGCTGTTCCACCAAGATTTTGGCCGAAGCACGCACGGCATCTTCAGCACTGATGGCGCCGTTAGTTTCGATTTCGACAACCAGTTTGTCCAGGTCAGTACGCTGTTCCACACGCGCGCTTTCGACGGTGTAGCTCACGCGCTTGACGGGCGAGAACGAGGCGTCCAAGACAATGCGGCCGATCGATTTGGTGGGCTCATCGCCAAAACGGCGCATAGAACCGGGCACATAGCCACGACCTTTTTCAATCTTGATCTGCATGTCGAGTTTGCCGCCGGCAGACAGATTGGCGATCACGTGGTCGGGGTTGATGATTTCAACGTCGTGCGGCGTCTGAATGTCAGAGGCCGTGACCACGCCTTCGCCGTCTTTACGAAGGCTCAGGGTGACTTCGTCACGGTTGTGCAGTTTGAACACCACACCTTTGAGATTGAGCAAAATGTTCACGACGTCTTCTTGCACGCCGTCGATGGACGAGTACTCGTGCAAGACGCCCGCAATGGTTACTTCCGTGGCGGCGTAGCCGGGCATGGACGACAACAGAACGCGACGCAGGGCATTACCCAGCGTGTGGCCATAGCCACGCTCAAAAGGCTCGAGAGACACTTTGGCGCGATTCAGGCCAATTTGTTCAACATTGATTGCTTTGGGTTTTAGCAGACTGTTTTGCATGCAGACTTCCTGTCAATACCCCCGGCTCGTTACACCGGTAAGGCTGGTGAAGCACCTTCAAGGCGATAACGCCTTGAAGGAACGGATTCGAAATACGACGCGATTAGCGTGAGTACAACTCGACGATCAACGATTCGTTGATGTCGGCGGCGAACTCATCACGGTCGGGCACTTTCTTGAAGGTGCCTTCTGCTTTGTCAAGATTGACTTCCACCCAAGCCGGCATGCCGACTTGCTGTGCGAGTTGAAGGGCTTCAACCACACGGTTTTGTTTCTTGGACTTTTCGCGAACCGCCACCACATCGCCAACTTTGACCATGTAAGAAGGAATGTTCACGGAATTACCGTTCACGGTGATCGCTTTGTGCGACACCATCTGGCGTGCTTCGGCACGCGTGGAGCCAAAGCCCATGCGGTACACGACGTTGTCCAGACGGGACTCGAGCAAGAACAGCAGGTTGGCGCCGGTGTTGCCTTTACGGCGGTCGGCTTCAGCGAAGTAGCGGCGGAACTGACGCTCCAGCACGCCATACATGCGTTTGACTTTTTGCTTCTCGCGCAATTGCAGACCGAAGTCAGACGTGCGGGCGCCAGAGGTGCGGCCGTGCTGGCCGGGTTTGGAGTCGAATTTGGCCTTATCACCAATAGCGCGTCGTGCGCTCTTGAGGAACAGGTCAGTGCCTTCACGGCGGGAAAGTTTGGCCTTGGGGCCGAGGTAACGTGCCACTTGATCTTCCTTTACATGTCATCTGCCACAGCGAACTGTGGGAGCCATCAACGCAATGCCGATGGCGGTGGGCTTATTGAAAAAACGAATTAGATGCGACGACGCTTTTGCGGGCGGCAGCCGTTGTGCGGCACCGGCGTCACATCAGAAATCATGTTGATGCGAATGCCCAGTGCGGCCAAAGCACGCACAGAGGATTCACGACCAGGACCGGGGCCTTTGATCTCGACATCCAGGTTCTTGATGCCTTGTTCAATGGCGGCACGGCCAGCCACTTCGGATGCCACCTGAGCGGCAAACGGGGTGGACTTGCGTGAGCCTTTGAAGCCCTGACCACCCGACGATGCCCAAGACAATGCATTGCCCTGGCGGTCGGTGATGGTGATGATGGTGTTGTTGAAAGACGCGTGAACGTGTGCAATACCGTCAGCAACGTTCTTGCGGACTTTCTTGCGCACACGTTGCGCGGCACTATTGGCGGGAGCTTTAGCCATGGTATTCCTTCAATGCCTGTTATTTCTTGAGAGACTGGGCGGCCTTACGCGGGCCCTTGCGCGTGCGCGCATTGGTGCGCGTACGCTGACCGCGCATGGGCAAACCACGGCGGTGACGGAAACCACGGTAGCAACCGATGTCCATCAAACGCTTGATGTTCATGGTGGTTTCACGACGCAGGTCACCTTCAATGGTGAACTGTGCAATTTGATCGCGAATTTTTTCGAGATCGCCGTCCGTCAGGTCTTTGACCTTTTTGGAGTAAGCGATTTCGCAAGCTTCACAGATCTTGCGTGCGCGGGTGCGACCAATGCCAAAAATAGCGGTCAAGCCAATTTCAGCGTGTTGATGCGGCGGAATGTTGATGCCAGCGATACGTGCCATTTTCGTCCTCTATAACTCTTGCAATCAGCCTTGACGCTGCTTATGACGCGGATCCGTACAGATCACGCGAACAACGCCTTTACGGCGGATGATTTTGCAGTTGCGGCAAATTTTCTTAACCGAAGCCGATACTCTCATTTCACTCTCCAAAACTTTAAGACTGCTTCAACGTTAACCGTCAAAACCCTTGCCAATCACTTGGCTCTAACAATAATCTGCACCCGGGTCGATTTGCAAGGTATTGACTCAACCCTTACCTTATCTCCCGGTACAACCCGGATGACATGCTTTCGCATTTTTCCGAGATCTACCCCAACACCTCACGACCAGCTCACTCAGCTTTTGAACAATGTCGTCTTGCGACATGTGCTTCAAAGCGCTTTACGAGGTCTTGAAATTAGCCTTCTTCAGCAACGATTCATATTGCTGAGACATCAGGTAATTCTGTACTTGGGCCATGAAATCCATGGTCACCACCACAATGATCAGAAGTGAGGTGCCGCCGAAATAGAACGGCACGTTGTACTTCAAAACCAGAAACTCAGGCAACAGACACACGAAGGTGATGTAGATCGCACCAGCGAAGGTCAGTCGCAACAAAATCTTGTCGATGTGGCGGGCTGTTTGGTCACCCGGGCGAATGCCAGGAATGAACGCGCCGCTTTTCTTGAGGTTGTCTGCAGTCTCACGGCTGTTGAACACCAGAGCCGTGTAGAAAAAGCAGAAAAACACAATTGCCGATGCATACAGCATCACATAAATCGGTTGTCCGGGCGTCAGGCTGCTGGCGATGTCTTTAAGCCACAGCATGGAGTCGCCGCTGCTGAACCAGCTCACCACAGTGGCGGGCAGCAAAATAATGGACGAGGCAAAAATCGGAGGGATCACGCCCGCCATGTTCAACTTGAGCGGCAAGTGCGAAGACTGACCGCCATACACTTTATTGCCGACTTGGCGACGGGCATAGTTCACCAGGATCTTGCGCTGGCCACGCTCAACGAACACCACAAAATAAGTGACGAGTGCGACCAAGACCACGATGAAGAGCGCCACGATGATGCTCATCGCACCCGTACGCACCAGCTCCAGCAGGCCACCGATGGCATTGGGCAAACCTGCCGCAATACCACCAAAAATAATGATTGAAATACCGTTACCCAAACCACGCTCGGTGATTTGCTCACCCAGCCACATCAGGAACATGGTGCCAGCCGTCAGCGTACACACAGCCGTCATACGGAAACCAAAACCGGGGGCAATGACCAGACCGGCAGAGCTTTCCAAAGCCATGGCAATACCCAGCGACTGGAACAGGGCCAGACCCAAAGTGCCGTAGCGCGTGTACTGCGTGATCTTGCGACGACCCGCTTCGCCTTCTTTTTTCATCTGCTCGAATGCAGGCAACACATAGGTGAGCAGCTGCATGATGATGGAGGCAGAGATGTAGGGCATGATGCCCAGCGCGAACACGGTGAAGCGCGACAAAGCACCGCCCGAGAACATATTGAACAGGCTCAGAATGCCACCCTGCTGACCCTTGAACAGTTGTTGCAACTGGTCAGGGTTGATGCCGGGCACAGGAATGTGCGCGCCGATACGGTAAACCACCAAGGCGAGCAACAAGAACACCAGGCGGCGACTAAGGTCGCCGTTGCCGGTTTTGGTCATGTTGTTCGAGCTGGTAGCCACGTCGTGCTTTCCTTAATCAGGCCAGGCTACCGCCAGCGGCTTCAATAGCCGCTTTGGCACCTGCTGTCGCACCGATACCGGTGAGCTTGACAGCTTTCTTGAGTTCGCCCGTCTTGATGACCTTGACCACCTTGGCCAACTCACCCACCAAACCCGCTTGCTTGAGCGTGAGCAAGTCCACGGTGTCGGCGCCGAGACGCTCCAGGGCCGTCAGGGTGATTTCAGCGTTGTATTTGAGCAAGTGCGATTTAAAACCGCGCTTGGGCAGGCGACGCTGCAAAGGCATTTGACCGCCTTCAAAGCCGACCTTGTGGTAGCCGCCCGAACGCGACTTCTGACCTTTGTGTCCGCGTCCAGCAGTCTTACCAAGACCTGAGCCAATGCCGCGACCGACGCGACGCTTGGCGTGTTTTGCACCCTCTGCGGGCTTGATGCCATTGAGTTCCATCATCTGCCTCTTAGAGAACCTTGATCAGATAACTGATCTTGTTGATCATGCCGCGCACTGCGGGCGTATCTTCCAACTCGCTCACGCTGTTGAGCTTGCGCAGACCCAGGCCACGAACAGTGGCGCGGTGCGATTCTTTGCAGCCGATGGGGCTGCGAACGAGTTGCAATTTGACGGTTTGTTGCGTTGTCATGTGTGTAGTCTCCGATTAAGCGAAGATTTCTTCGACTGACTTACCGCGCTTGGCAGCCACATCACCCGGGGTGGTGCAATGCGCCAGAGCGTCCAAGGTCGCACGAACCATGTTGTACGGGTTGGACGAACCATGGCTCTTGGCCACGATGTCGGTGATACCCATCACTTCAAACACAGCGCGCATCGGGCCACCGGCGATGATGCCCGTACCCTTGGGGGCGGGGGCCATCATGACGGAGGCAGCACCATGCTGACCCGTCACGCGGTGGTGAATGGAACCGTTTTTCAGGGTGACTTTGGTCATGTTGCGACGGGCTTCTTCCATCGCCTTTTGCACAGCAGCAGGCACCTCTTTGGATTTGCCCTTGCCCATGCCAACGCGGCCATCGCCGTCACCCACGACGGTCAACGCTGCGAAACCAAGAATACGGCCACCCTTGACCACCTTGGTAACGCGGTTCACCGCGATCATCTTTTCACGCAGACCGTCTTCAGGACCCTCGGCCCCTTTACCCTGCATTTTTGCTTGAACTTTAGCCATCTTTATTTCCGATCTGCTTAGAACTGCAAGCCAGCTTCGCGGGCCGCTTCGGCCAACGCTTTAACGCGGCCGTGGTACGCAAAACCTGCACGATCAAATGCCACTTTTTCTACACCAGCGGCTTTGGCCTTTTCGGCAATGCGCTTGCCAATGATTTGGGCCGCAGCGGCATTGCCGCCTTTGCCCGTACCACCCAGCGATTTGCGCACATCGGCTTCGGCCGTTGAGGCGCTGGCCAATACACGACCACCGTCGCCGGAGATCACGCTGGCATAGATATGCAAATTCGTACGGGTAACCGTCAAACGAGCGGTACCCTGAGTCGCAATGCGGATACGGGTCTGACGTGCCCGACGAAGACGCTGCTCTTTCTTGGTCAACATGGTGCAGCTCCTTATTTCTTCTTGGTTTCTTTGATCGCGACCTTCTCATCCGAGTAACGGATGCCTTTGCCCTTGTAAGGCTCAGGAGGACGGATCGCACGAATTTCAGCAGCCACTTGACCAACGCGCTGACGGTCAGCGCCCTTGATCACGATTTCGGTCGGGGCAGGCGTTGCCACGGTGATACCGGCGGGCATGTCTTTGTTGACCGGGTGCGAGTAACCCACTGCGAGGTTGAGCTTGGCGCCTTGCGCCTGAGCTTTGTAACCCACGCCGATCAAGGTGAGTTTCTTTTCAAAACCCTTGCTCACACCCGTCACCATGTTGTTCACCAGCTGACGCATGGTGCCGCTCATGGCATTGGCTTCGCGAGATTCGTTGGCAGGGGCAAAGCTGAGTTTGCCGCCCTCATTGCTGATTTTCACCAGGGCCGATTGCGCCTGCGACAAAGTACCACCGGTACCTTTGACGCTGATCTGATCGGCCTTGATAGACACTTCCACCCCGGCGGGGATGGCAACAGGCATTTTTCCTACACGTGACATTTCAGTTTCTCCTCAATGCCGCGTTAGGCCACGTAGCACAAAACTTCACCACCGACACCGGTAGCGCGCGCTTTGCGATCTGTCATGACGCCTTTGGGGGTCGTCACGATGGCCACGCCCAAGCCGTTTTGGACTTGAGGAATAGCATCGCAGCCTTTGTAGACGCGCAGACCAGGGCGGCTGACGCGCTCAATGCGCTCAATCACCGGACGACCTGCGTAGTACTTCAGGACAATTTCAAGTTGGGATTTGCCATCCACGGACTTCACTTGGAAGCCGTCGATGTAACCTTCATCTTTCAACACTTGGGCAATCGCCACCTTCACTTTGGAAGAGGGCACCGCCACCGTGGTTTTGGCCACCATCTGCGCGTTACGAATACGCGTCAACAGGTCGGCAATAGGATCACTCATGCTCATGTTTGGTTCTCCTAGCGCTTACCAGCTGGCCTTGGTGATGCCGGGAATATCCCCAGCAAAAGCCATCTCGCGAATCTTGGCGCGTCCCAGGCCGAATTGGCGGAACGTACCGCGCGGGCGGCCGGTGATGGCACAGCGATTACGCTGGCGTGTTGGGTTGGCGTTACGCGGGAGCTTTTGCAGACCCAGACGGGCAGCTGCACGCTCTTCATCGCTACGCTTGAGGTCGCTGGCGATTGCTTTAAATTCCGCGTGTTTTTTCGCGTACTTGGCAACCAGTTTGTCTCGCTTGAGCTCGCGCTCGATCAAAGCCATTTTAGCCACGGGTCACCTCAGTTCTTGAAGGGGAAACGGAAGCCGGCGAGCAGCGCTTTGCACTCTTCGTCGTTCTTGGCCGTTGTGGTGATGCTGATATTGAGACCGCGCAAGGCATCCACCTTGTCGTACTCGATCTCAGGGAAAATGATCTGCTCTTTAACGCCGATGTTGTAGTTTCCACGGCCGTCAAACGCGCGACCCGAGATACCACGGAAGTCACGCACGCGGGGCAAGGCCACGGTGACGAAACGATCCAGGAACTCGTACATCTGAACGCCACGCAGGGTCACCATGCAACCGATAGCCTGGCCTTCGCGGATTTTGAAACCGGCGATAGCTTTCTTGGCCTTGGTCACGACAGGTCTTTGACCGGCGATTTTGGTGAGGTCACCCACCGCGTTGTCCATCACCTTTTTGTCGGCAACGGCTTCGCTCACACCCATGTTCAGGGTGATTTTGGTCAGACGCGGCACTTGCATGGGCGACTTGTAGCCGAACTTGGCGGTCAACTCAGGAACCACCTTCTCACGATAATGTTGCTGCAGACGTGCCATGGTTATGCCACCTTGATTTCTTCGCCGCTGGACTTGTAAACGCGAACGCGTTTGCCGTCAGCCAACAGCTTGATGCCCACACGGTCAGCCTTGCCGGTCGCCGCATTGAAAATGGCCACGTTGGACTGGTGAATAGGCATGGCCTTTTCAACAATACCGCCCGTCGTGCCCTTCATGGGGTTGGGTTTGGTGTGCTTCTTCACGAGATTCACACCTTCAACCAACACATGAGAGTCGTCTTTACGCAGCGAGACTTTGCCTCGCTTACCCTTATCGCGCCCGGTGAGCACAATGACATCGTCGCCTTTGCGAATCTTGTTCATGGCGTGTCCTTAAAGAACTTCTGGCGCCAGCGACACGATCTTCATGAAGCGCTCGGTACGCAGTTCACGCGTCACGGGGCCAAAGATACGGGTGCCGATGGGCTCCAGTTTGCTGTTGAGCAATACGGCTGCATTGCCATCGAATTTAACGAGCGAGCCATCGCCGCGACGGATGCCCTTGGCGGTACGAACCACCACGGCACTGTAGACCTCGCCTTTTTTGACGCGGCCGCGCGGAGCAGCTTCTTTAATGCTCACTTTGATAATGTCGCCAACACTTGCATAGCGACGCTTGGAACCGCCCAGCACCTTGATGCACAAAACGGATTTCGCGCCGGTGTTGTCGGCAACTTCTAACCGAGATTCAGTTTGGATCATTTCAATAGTCCCAACTTGCACCACTTGATTCACACCCGGACAACAAAGCCAAGGCGAAAAATTCAACTGGTCAGTCTTGGGCCCGTCGTCCTCGGCATGAACCACTCACACCGTCTCCGTTGGGCAGATACTTCAACTTTTTCAAGCGAAGCCCACGATTATGCATGCTTTTCCCACCTTCGTCAACAGTTTTTGCAGGCCTCCCCCATCGGCCACACGTCAAGACCCAGCCAGTCCGGTCAATTGCATTGGGCTTAATTCCTGAACTCAAAGCCAATCGAGGAACTTTCCGGGTGTTGGTACTCGCTTACTTTTTTGAATTTGACGGTGGCCAGCGGGGCCAAGTCATCACAAGGTGCCGCCACCGCTTGGTGCGCGGTGAGACAATGCGGGTCGCAAAACCCGCCGGCGCGCGGTTAACAGGCACATTGATATATGAACCACACGATTGCATTTATAGGCGGCGGCAACATGGCCACCGCCATCATTGGCGGCTTGATCAAGCAAGGCATGGAGACGCAGCGCCTGCTGGTGGTGGAGCCGTTTGAAGCCGCCCGTCAGGCCCTTTCAGACAAATTTGGGCTCAATGCGCAGCCCCAAGCGCATGCGGGCCTGAGCGCCGCTGAGGTGGTGGTCTGGGCCGTGAAGCCGCAGTTGTTCAAGCAAGCCAGCGAACCGGTCGCAGCCTACACCGCAGGGGCTTTGCATTTGAGTGTGGCCGCTGGCATTCCCAGTGACAGCGTTGCCCGCTGGCTCAACACCGAGCGGGTGGTGCGCAGCATGCCCAACACGCCCGCGCTCATCGGCTTGGGCATGACGGGCTTGTTTGCCCGAAGCGGCGTCAACGCCAAGGACCGCGACTTGGTCGAGACCATCGTCGCCACCACGGGCGAGTTGCTTTGGCTGGAAAACGAAGCACAACTCGACGCCGTCACTGCGCTGTCAGGGTCCGGCCCGGCTTATGTGTTTTATTTTCTGGAAGCGATGGTGGCCGCCGGTACCGAATTGGGCCTGAGCGCCGCTCAGTCCTACCAATTGGCCGTGCAGACGTTCAAAGGCGCCAGCGCCTTGGCACAAGCCTCAAGTGAGCCGCCGCATGTATTGCGTGAGCGCGTCACCTCCAAAGGCGGCACCACCTACGCGGCCATTACCTCACTGCAAGACAGTCAGGTCAGCGCCTTATTTGTGAAAGCTTTGCACGCCGCAGCGCTGCGCGCGCGCGAACTCGGTCAGGAATTTGGTAAGGACTGACGCGGCTTAGCGCCAGGCGTAGCCCAGCACCACGCTGGCAAACACCGTGGCACCCAGCCAGTGGTTGAGCCGGAAGGCTTGGAAGCAGCCCTCCCGCGTGCGCGCCCGAATCAGGCTGAAATGCCACGCGACTTGCGCCAGCGCCAGCACCAGTCCGACGCCCAGGACCAGGTGGTTCACACGCGGCCACAACACCACGCCCCAAAGTAAGAGGTACGTGATGTAGCAGGCCATCACCACCGGCACATCCCAGGCACCCAAGGTGATGGCTGATGTTTTCATGCCGATGCGCAAGTCGTCGTCGCGGTCCACCATGGCGTATTGCGTGTCGTAGGCCAGGACCCAAAACAGATTACCCAGCAGCAGCCACCACGCCAGCATCGGCACGTGCGACTGCACGGCCGCAAACGCCATGGGAATACCAAAACTGAAGGCCACGCCCAGCACCGCTTGCGGCATGGCAAAAAAGCGTTTGGCAAACGGGTAGGCCATGGCCACCGCCAGCGCCGCAAACGACCACAGCACGGCGACGCTGTTGGTGGTGAGCACCAGCGCAAATGCCAACAAGGCCAGCAAGGCGCCCAGGCCTAAGGCCTCGCGCACCAATAAAGCGCCAGTCGTGACAGGGCGTTGCGCTGTGCGCTTGACGTGACGATCAAAATCTTTATCCGCCACGTCATTGAGACAACAGCCCGCGCTGCGCATGAGGATGGTGCCCAGCACGAACACCAAGATCAAGTGCACACTGGGTAGGCCACCCGAGGCCATCCACAAGGCGCTGAGCGAGGGCCACAGCAGAAGCAACCAACCAGCCGGACGGTTCCAGCGAATCAAGTCCAGATAAAGCCGCAGTTTGTCAGGCCCCATCACAACCCCAGCTGGCGCAAATCCAACTGCACGCCCTGCGTTTGGGGCCGCATGGGAGGACACCAAAAATAAGCGCCATTCAGCGGCCGGGTGAATTGAAACAGCGCATCGACCACGCCGTCCTCCAAGCCCGCCATGCGTCGCATTTGCGCTTCAAACGCTTCGAAGGATTTGCCAAAGGCCACGAACATCAAACCCGCGCGCGGGCCCAGCGACCACGGCATGGAGCGGCGAAGTACAAAAGCAGCCGGGTCAAAACTTTCCTGGTTGGTTCGCTTGACGTGGGCAGACAGGGGCGCGTCATCCAGCTCTTCGTTGTCGCTGCGCCGACGTCCGATCGTGTTGTCTTGCGAGGCCGGCGTCATTGCCTCAAAGACGTCAAAATTATGTTGCCACTGCTGAGCCGCCATGAAGCTGGCGCCGTCAAGGCCTGCACCCTCACCCTGCACCACCGCTGCATTCAAGGCGTCCGGGCCTTGGGGGTTTTCGGTGCCGTCTTCATAACCGGTCAGGTCACGGCCCTCGGCATGGCGAAAGGCGTCCACCGAATGGCCCAGCGTGAAAGCAGGGCTGAGGGCTTTTTCCAACTGCCGGCCCCGATGCAGCAACTCGCCACGATCGTCACCGCGCAACCAACACAGGAGGTCCACGCCTTGGGTGGGAACGGGAACCGTGGGGCTGGACAGGTCGGGCATGCCGCGCAGCCCCGGCACACGGGCTTGGAGCGCTTGCACCAGCGCCGGCCCCAGGCCCAACACCACGGCCTGTCCATCCACCAACGGGCTTAAGCGTTGCAAGGCTTCACGCGCCATGTTCATGTCGCGCAGCAAAAAACTCAGGTAGCGGGCCTGTGGGGGCACCGCTTGCAAGATGCCGGCTTGTACGGTGTTCATGGCTTCACCAACTTTTAACTTTAAGCATCAGGACAACCGGGTCACACCCGGTAGCTCACAGGCATACAAGGCATTGCGCAAGGCCGCAATCGCTTCATAACGGGGAAAGCTGCGCCGCCAAGCGAGCACCACACGCCGGGTGGGCGCATCGCCGGTGAAGGGAATGTATTGAATGAAGTCGTCGCCGGTGCGTTTGGTTTTGGGCAGCAACGCGGACTTGGGGATGCTCAAACGCGGCACCAGGGTCACGCCCATGCCGGCCGCCACCATGTGCTTGATGGTCTCCAGGGATGAGCCCTCAAAGGTTTTACGAATCCCTTCGGCATTGCTGGCAAAACGGGCGAACTCGGGGCATGCCTCCAGCACATGGTCGCGAAAGCAGTGGCCCGTGCCCAGGAGCAGCATGGTCTCTTGCTTGATGTCCTGGTTGCTGATGCTCTTGCGTTTGGCCAGCGGGTGCTTGGCGGGCACGGCGGCATAGAACGGCTCGTCGTACAAAGGAGCGATAGCCAGCCCCGTATCAGGGAAAGGCTCGGCCAGCACCGCGCAGTCGATCTCCCCGGTGCGCAGCATCTCGAGCAACTTCACGGTGAAGTTTTCCTGCAAGAGCATGGGCATTTGCGGATGTTGTTGGATCATCGCGCGCACCAGGTCGGGCAGGATGTAGGGGCCGATCGTGTAGATCAACCCGACTTTGATGGGACCGGCCAGCGGGTCTTTGCCGCGCTTGGCAATTTCCTTGATATTGGCTGCCTGCTCCAGCACCGATTGGGCTTGCCGCACGATCTCTTCACCCAGGGGCGTGACGCTCACTTCATTGGCGCTGCGTTCAAACAACTGAACATCGAGCTCTTCTTCGAGCTTCTTCACCGCCACCGACAGCGTCGGCTGCGACACAAAGCAGGCCTCGGCAGCTTTGCCAAAGTGCTTCTCGCGGGCCACCGCCACGATGTATTTGAGTTCGGTCAGCGTCATGTTCGGATTGTGGCACCGCCAGTGCAGGCCAAACAGGGGGTTGCGCAGTATTTTGCCAAAGGCCCTGTCTTGCGACCCTACGCGGCGGGCGTGCCACAATTTGACGCAACCCTTCAACCCTGAGGAATTCCCTGTGAGCCTGCTTTTTTCACCTTTTGAGCTGCCCGGTCAGCACGGCAGCTTGACGCTGGCCAACCGCATCGTGATCGCGCCCATGTGCCAATATTCCAGTGTCAACGGCGAAGCCAATGACTGGCATCAGGCGCACTGGACCAGCCTGCTCAACAGCGGCGCGGGCATGCTGACTATTGAAGCCACCGGCATCACGCCTGAAGGCCGCATCACCCCGCATTGCCTGGGCTTGTGGGATGAGCGCACCGAACAGGCGCTGGCCGATCGGCTGCAACGCGCCCGCGCGCTAGCGCCGGCCATGCCGGTGTGCATTCAACTCTCGCACGCGGGGCGCAAAGCCTCCAGCGCGGCGCCCTGGCATGGCGGGCAGCTGCTTTCAGCCGAACAAGGTGGCTGGCAAGTGTTGGGGCCTTCCGCCCTGCC